>NZ_SMAB01000017.1 GCF_004342885.1 Tepidibacillus fermentans | reverse complement strand
TAAATGTATTTGCCTGCTAAAGCATACATTTACGATAGAACGCCTTCTCTTTTTTTGCTAGTATTTTCTACCAATCTCCTCGAGAAATATTTTACTCATATCATTTTTTATATAAGATTTGATTCTGGTATTACCCTTGAACTTCACAATTTATTCATTTTTTTGTTGACATAAATACTTTTCCTTAGTAACCTGTTAAATAGGAGAAAGGAATTGTATAGTGTTGAAATGTAGATAGAGGTGCGGTGCTTAAGAGTAAAGTTATTCATCATGGCAATTGGAATAACTTAAAAGGAAGTACTGCCGAAGTGTATGATTTTCGCCAAAAAATCATACGCTGGGTCTGTGCAGAATATGTACAGAACTGTCACAAACGTCAAGTTTGTGGAGCGCTATCGATGGTCAAGAGTTTTTATTCCTTTTTAACTAGAGGATTAGAACCTTGAAGCATTGTTGGTGCTTCAAGGTTTTTTGTTTTCTCAAAAATGAAGGAGGCTACTTATGAGACAAAAATTTCAAATCTTACTCTTTAGTATGTTATTTTTTATCAGTGGCTCGATACCTGTTTTTGCAGAAGAAGCGGATCAAGCTGCAAAAAATGCTAGTATATATGGTTTTTGGACACTCATTCCACCTTTAATTGCAATTATTCTCGCATTTATTACGAAGAATGTTGTGTTATCATTATTTCTTGGTGTTTTTTCTGGCGCATTTCTCCTCCAATTAAGCGCACATAATGCATTTATGTCGCTCATTCAGGCATTATTACAAGTTGTCCAATATATCCTTAATTCACTTGCAGATCCTTGGAACGCCGGGATTATCTTGCAAGTATTAGCAATTGGTGGACTCATTGGTCTTGTAACCAAAATGGGTGGTGCTAAGGCTGTTGCTGAATCGTTAGCAAAACGAGCAAAAACTCCAAGGAGTGCGCAAATTATTACATGGCTGATGGGAATCTTAGTTTTCTTTGATGATTATGCGAATTCCCTGATTGTTGGTCCAATCATGCGACCTGTTACTGATAAACTAAAAATATCGAGAGAAAAACTCGCTTTTATTGTTGATGCAACTGCAGCTCCAATTGCTGGAATCATGATTGTTTCCACTTGGATCGGATATGAAGTAGGTCTAATTAAAGATGCCTATTCCTCTATCGGTCAAACGGTTAACGCATATGGAGTATTCATTGATACCATTCCTTTCCGTTTTTATAATATTTTAATTTTAGTATTCATACTCGCAATTGCATTAATGATGAGAGACTTTGGTTCGATGTATCAAGCAGAATATCGTGCCAGAACAACAGGAAAAGTTCTTGCCGATACAGCGAAACCAATGGCTGTCGATGACAAAGATAATCAACCAAAAGAAGGCATTCAATTAAGTATTTGGACAGCAATTATACCGATCGGTTTATTAATGATTCTCTCATTTGTTGGTTTTTACTATAATGGTTATATGGCAATTGTAGATGGTGAAGATAAGGAACTGATTCAATTTATTCAATCCCATCCATTCTCTTTAAAAACCATTCGTGAAACATTCGGTGCTTCAGACGCAAGTGTTGTATTATTCCAAGCCGCTTTATTCTCTAGTATCGTAGCCATTATTATGGGTGTTGCGAAACGAATCTTCACGGTTGGTGAAGCGATTGAAACTTGGATCAATGGAATGAAATCTTTACTGATTACCGGAGTCATCTTACTTCTCGCTTGGTCCTTAAGTAGTACAATGAAAGAATTAGGAACTGCAAAATATCTAGTTGGTTTACTCTCTGATAAGTTACCGGCGTTTATCTTACCATCGATTATCTTTATACTGGGAGCAATTATTTCCTTTGCGACAGGTACATCTTATGGTACGATGGGAATACTCATGCCACTTACCATTCCATTAGCTGCAGCATTATCACCTGATCCTAAATTCATTATCATGAGTGCTGGGGCTGTGTTAACAGGTGCAATCTTTGGTGATCATGCTTCACCAATTTCAGATACCACAATTCTTTCTTCGATGGGAGCAGGTAGTGACCATTTGGATCATGTGAGAACACAATTAGACTATGCACTCCCTGTTGCATTTATCACCGTCCTATTTGGGTATTTACCAGTAGGACTAGGGGTATCCGTATGGATCGCATTGCCAATTGCAATCCTAGCAATTTTCTTACTTGTAAGATTCGTTGGTAAACCTCTAGAAACGAATGAAAGTACAGTCCCTTATCCATTAAGAGAAGCAAAAAACGCTGAGTAATTAACTCAGCGTTTTTCTATTACACAATAAAACCCATCCGTTCTTTCACTTCTTTCATTTTGCGATTGGCGATGGAAGCTGCTCTTTCTGCACCTTCTTTCAAAATTTCAATTAATTCATCAGATTTGACTAATTCATAATAACGTTCCTGAATGGGTTTAAGTCCTTGAATAATCACTTCTGCCAAGTCTTTTTTTAAAGCTCCATACCCCTTCCCAGCATACATCTGTTCAATCTCTTCAATACTTTTTTCTGCAAACAAAGAGTAGATAGTTAGGAGATTGCTAATCGCCGGTTGTTCTTCAGGATTATAACGGATGGTATTAAGAGAATCTGTTACAGCCCGAGAAATTTTCTTCTGAATCACATCCGGTTCATCCAATATCGAGATAAAAGCTCCTTGATTTTCATCGCTTTTGCTCATTTTCTTCGTTGGATCTTGTAAACTCATGATTCGACCGCCAACTTTTGGGATATATGGCTCTGGCAAGACAAATGTTTCTCCATATTTATGATTGAATCGTTCTGCAAGATCCCTTGTTAATTCTAAATGTTGCTTTTGATCTTCTCCTACAGGTACGAGATCAGCATCATATAATAGAATATCAGCGGCCATTAGTGCAGGATAGGTAAAAAGCCCTGCAGTAAAATTCTCCTTCTTCGCAGATTTATCTTTAAATTGGGTCATTCGCCCGTACTCACCAAAGTAACCAACACATTGCATAATCCATCCTAACTCTGTATGAGCAGGTACATGAGATTGAACAAATAATGTAGATTTATTTGGATCAATACCCGATGCAAGATATAATGCAGCTAATTTTAACGTATTTTCCTTTAATTCTTTTGGATCTTGAGGAACGGTAATAGCGTGCATATCGACAATACAAAAGATACTCTCTGTTTCATCCTGAAGTTTTACGAAATTTTTCATCGCCCCAAGGTAATTTCCTATTGTCATCACTCCACTAGGCTGTATCCCAGAAAAAACTCGTTTCATTTCTCTTTCTCTCCTATCTAACCTTTTTTCATTTACATTTCAGTTTATATGATTTTTTCCAATGTTGCAATTGATCGTGCTATAATGTTATCAAAAAAGGGGCCCATTTAAATAAAAGGGGGATTCTAAGTGCGCAATTCAGATCGCTTCTTGATCGCATTTAATTCCATTGAGAAAATTTTAAGAAAACATGCTCCTTATGATCATTATGTACCCTTCTCACGTTTAATTGGATATGTCAAAAAATATAACCCAATTGTCATGAAATACTATGATGACTTAAAAGAATTTAGCGACCTACGAAATGCAATTGTCCATGATTCGATTGATGTGAATTATGCAATCGCGGAACCTCATGATCAAGTCGTTCAACTGATTGAGAAGATTGAACAAGAATTAAGGCAACCGATGAAAGTCGTTCCTTTATTCCAAAAAAAAGTGACCACGTTTCAATCGACTCATACATTAAAAGACATTTTACGTGCAATTAACACGTTTTCTTATTCGAAGTTTCCAATCTATGATAAGCAAAAATTTCTTGGCCTATTAACGAAAGACGGGATTACCAATTGGATCGCGAAACACGTCGATAAAGAACCCTTATCTTTTTCAAATGTTTATCTAAAAGATGTACTAACACATGAAAAGAAAAAAGATGAAAATTATCGCTTCATTCATCAAGAAATGAACATTTACGATATTAAAGATATCTTTCGCAAGAATGTCGAAGAAGGTACCTATCGGATTGATGCGTTATTGATTACAGAACATGGAGATCATAAAGAACCTTTGCTTGGTATCATTACCTTATGGGATATGATGCATTTGCAATGATCCCTATCAATTCTTACACCGAGAATATGGAGATCTTTTTGGCCTTGATGTTGTGACTTTAACCACTCATTTTCTTTAACGGAAATTGAGTGATTTTTTTCCATTCATTTTGTATGCTATTTAATGCTTCTCAAGAATTTAAAGAAGCTTTTTCTTGTAATACTCTTGTGCGGAAAAATATTTAAAATTAGAGTTTTAAAAAGTATAATTGTAACAAGGATAGACAGATAATAGCTGCTTTTTCTTACCAAAGGAAAAACAAGGGGAATGTTCATAGGATTTGATAGATTAACAAAGATGTGAGCAGGTCGTAAGTTTGAAGATAAACAAAAGAGGCGAAATCATGGAAGAAATGCTCAAAAAACTTCTAGATGAACTTGCGGATATGAAGGCTAACATGGCTACAAAGTCAGAAATACAAGATATAAAATCTAACATGGTCACAAAGTCAGAATTACAAGATATGAAGGCTAACATGGCTACAAAGTCAGAAATACAAGATATAAAATCTAACGTGAACAACCGCTTTGATATTATTGAAACTAAATTAGCTCAGTTACAGGTTGATGTAAGTGAAGTCAAAGCCACTGTTCGACGCATAGAAGAAAGCCATCAGGAAGACGTTCATGCCATGTTACAAACAATTAACAATAAACTAGATCAACGAGATGCGGAAATTCAAGTGCTTAACAAACGCATTTTTAAGTTAGAATCAGAAGTAGAAAGAATGACAAGTTTATAATAAATGATATATCTTGACACGAAGGTTAGCAATTGGTTTGCAAACCTTTTTTATTTTCACTTGATGTTACTTCCATATTCAGTTTATCTAATAAAAAAACAACCACAAACCCTTGTGGTTGTTGCCTTTTTAAGTATTGGCGGGAGTGGATAGGAATCGAACCTACCAGCGACATCACGTGCCGCCCACTCGGTTTTGAAGTTTGATAAGTACTTTTTCAATATATACATAAGTTTTTTAAAAACCTTTACGTTACTGATTTTTTCTATTTTATATTTCTTAGTTAACTTGTATTTTTCAATCATTTGCAACCATTTCGGTTGCAATTTTGGTTGCATTGGCGTTTCTTTTTTTTCGAAAAATGTCGAAAAGAAATTTTGAAAATGTCTTGTATTTTAGACACAAAGTGTATATAATAAAATCAGAAGGTTAAATACAAGACAGGAGGAGTAAACAATGAACAAAAAAGAGATCATGAAAAAAGCAGTTGCTTTAGCGAAAACAATGATTGGTGATTGGGTAGCTCGCATGGCTCTAGCGCTTAAAACAGTATGGGCAGAGGTGAAAAAGATGAGAGAAAAAGTGTTACCAACTTTAAAAGGGACAGAAAAACAGGTTGCGTGGGCTAATGATGTTCGCGCTAAGTTAGTTCCGATCGTAGAGAAAGCAGTTGATATGTTCGTTTCTAAATTAGAAAAAGCGGAATTTTTCGAGAAAAAAGACGATGCTTATCGCGCGAAAAAGAAAGAAGAAATTCTTGCGGCGCTCGATGAATTTATGAATAAAGACCGCGCAGATTATTGGATTCATTTTACGCAGACGAACGTAATCCACCGCGGAAGAATCGATGAGGAATGCTTGTTGTATATGTTCTCCTATCAGTTTTTAAGTGGGCGTTTACAATCAGCATTTGATCGTATGCGTTCCAAATTATACTTATAATCTTTATCTCCTCCTGTCAAAAATAACGAAAGGGGAAATTAAAATGGCAATGTTATTATTTAAAGAAGAGTGTTTAGGTAAAGATGCAGCATTTGAGGAAGCGATTGAAAAAGTTTTCCAAATGATTGAAGGAGCGTACGAATGGCATTTAGATTCTTTAGACTTTATTTACCCTCTCGAGCGTAGAGAGGTCAGTCTAACGAACGAAAAAGGAAAACACGCAGGAAGAGTTATGATCGAAATCCATCCAGCAGATGATGAAGGTTTTTACATTGTCGAGGTGTACCTTATTGACGGTACCATCTCTCCAATCGTATCTGTTTATACGGCTCGAGAAGCGGAGAAAATATGGGGTTTGGGACAGAATACGGTAACGAAATGGATCGAGCGGGGAAAGTTTAAAATAAGCGAAGCACGGAAAAGTGGTGGCACGTGGTTAGTTACCCACAAAGGGATGGAACGTGTAGCTGGTCGTCTAGATAATTCGTGGATGAAGGAGATTGTTGAAAATTATGTAAATGGATTGAAAATATCTGTTGATAAAGCGGACATGTTTTATGCGTGCGATTACATTGATGAGATTGAAGATATACTAGATGAAAAAGAAATTGAGTACACAGACATAGAAAAAGAAAAAATAAAACGCTTAATTATAAGCGAATTATTTGAAGAATACGGTGAGCATAACGTGTTTTACGGTTCTTATGAACATAAAATTTTTATCAATGATAAAGCCGAAACCATTTACGCTCAACTAGTAATTAGAAAATAGTGATACAAAATTGATACATTTGGTTATTTTGTAAAGAAGCATAATGCTAAAATTATAAAAAATTACTTTAAAACAAAAAAAAGCCCCTAACCGATTGGCCAGGGGCTTACTACTTTTACTCTTGTACTACAAAAACATTGTAACCTTTTGCTTTCAATTCAGCAGCTAGACGATCGGCATTTGCTTTCTCTGCAAAAACTCCTACTTGTACTTTATATAATAGTTTGTTTGAAGTTTTTGACTTCGATTCCACAGGCTTCACTTGTAATCCTAATCCTTTCGCTAATCCTCTACCGTGTGCCTCTGCCAATCCTCGCAAGAATTTATCATCTTTAAGTAACCCAGCTTCTCTTGAGTTATCGATGAACAGATTCTCCGTTAAGATAGCTGGCATTTTTGTCTCACGAACGACAGAAAAGTTAGAACGTTTCTTTCCTCTGTCTGTGATGTTAAATTGTTTCAAATAAGACATGACTTCACCGTGTATGACATTCTGCATGGCTATTGTCTTAGCACTCACCGTTCCATTATAGATGTGCGACTCAAACCCTTGTCCACCACCTGCATTGACATGAAGGCTAATGAAGTAATCAGCTTTCCAATTGTTTGCAATATTATCACGTTGAGATAATTCAACAAATACATCCGCTTCACGTGTCATTTTGACTTCACAAACATAATTCTTGATTAAGAAGTCACGTAACATTGTGGCAAGTTTAAGTGTTATATTTTTCTCTTGAATACCATTTCCAACGGCTCCTGGATCATTCCCACCGTGTCCAGCGTCGATAAAAATTTTACTCATTGCTTCTATCCCCTTTCTGTTTCAAAACTTCTACTGCATTTTTTAATACTTCAGGCAATGGCAAGCCTGTCCTACCGATGTTCTCAAAGATCGATAAAAGTTCGTTAGCTAAATAAAAGAAAATTGTTGCGTCTCGAATGAAATGAGCGTCACCAAGCGTCTGATCTACAAGATGTGCGATAGCAATCAGGACGAAAATATATACTTTTCGTGCGATTCCAATCAAACCAATTGAACTTTTCAGTTTGCTCTCAATGCTTGCTGCGATCACGCCGGTGATATAGTCGATGATTACAAAAGAGAGTAAAACACCAAGCAATGCCGACCACCCACCATAAAAATAAGAGGCTGTGGCCCCAAAAAATGATATTGCTGTTTTAAGAAATACATCTAATCGTTCCATATGAATCCTCCTTTTTTATTATGAATATAAAAAAGCTACCCAAATTGGGCAGCTTATCTACATTAATAAAAAACACCAATAAAAACACCTATTTTTTAGGTGTCACCATATTATCTTGCTCAATTATTGGATTCTGAAAAATTCTTATAATCTCATTCATAGCTTCAATTTCCTTAAATCCAGTTACTGGCACTCGATTTAAAAATACCATTATATTGTTGATCTGATTCTCGTTAAATTCAAATTTTGCCATTATTACCCCTCCATCCACATCTTATCTATCTTATCCCATTTCGGTTTTTTAGATTTTTTGGAGGTTTTACTTTGATGTGCTTCTTTCCATTAAACCGATCTTCTGGGATTACGGCATCTATAAGATATTCTCCTGTCATTTCGTCAATTTCAGCCACTTCAATTCGTTTCTTTTCGTTGTACCATTTTATCAAGATGAAACACCTCCATCAATGATGTCAAGGTTATAGTAGTATTTTCCTTCTTCTCCAACACGTGTACCTATGATAAAAACATCTACAACTTTATCAACGTCAGTGCTTTTTATGACGAAATAGTCAGGTGCTTGTTCTACTATTTCGATTCCGTTTTTATTAAAGAAAAGTGAATATCCATTGATAGTTTTGTAGAAGACTGAATCCAGATAAACTTTTGTTCCTGTCGTTGACACATTAATCCCTTGCATTAGGTCACTGATCAACGTTCGCGGACTGTCGATAGGCGACATACCGTAGTTTTTTCCGTCAATTACGATAGACCCACCAGACTTAGTCCCATCAGACCTAAATGTATGTTTTGCTTCACCACCAATGTAGAACACAACCTGCGATCCATCTTGATAGATATAGTTTGATGCATCCCGTCTCCAACGAGCATTACCGCCACCATAATCTACCGAAGTTGACCCGAAATAGACGATAGAGTTATAAGCGTTCAACCTGACACTGCCGACATCAGCGGAAAGATATATATCGCTATTTGATGAACTACCTGCACCTATCCATCCTTGACGTGTAGCTCCATCACTTTCGTAAAATGCAAAATAAGATACATTTGCATTCCCAGTATTGTTGCCTTTTATGCCAGAGCCATTAGGCATAAATGTTTTTACTTGATTATAAATTACTCCTGTATTGTAATAACCTAAATATAAAGAACCGCCAGCTGCATTAAGCGTAATATTACCGTTTGCGTGGTCTTTTAAGATCGGGCCGTTGTTATATTTGCTTGTAATTTGCTTACCAGAAGCTAAATAATAATCGCCATCTGCTTCAATGTACTCCAAGCTGTGTATGTGTCCAGTTGTGTATAACATTCCAGCATCAATTTTTACTTGTGTTAATGATGTAACCGTTCCGCCAATCCTATCAGTGAATCCAAGGTACACTTCAAAGTCATCTCCAGACCCTAGTCGACTAGCGCCTATCGTATACATTGTGCTAGTCCCTACACTATTAGGTACTTTTACTGTAATTGCACCCATGCCGAGCCCATCATTTTGCCCGCCTTGTCCGTCAATAAATAGGTTTGCTGTTTTAATGTCACCACTATAAACGCCAGTGACCGAATCAATTGTTATTGATTTTAGCGTTCCTGTTGTAATATTTGATGCGTTTAAGTTGACAACATTTACTTTTGAGGCATCAAGTGTGCCTGTTGTAATAGACGAAGCATCAATATATCCATCCAATACTTTCAATCCATAATTTGATGAAATTTTATTTAGGCTGCCATCAAATTCCAATTTGTATGTTGTATATTCATCAGCAATTAATGGCGTATTGCTCGCATACGCAGCCGCTATTTCTGCATCAGTTCTAGCACGTCTGGAAATGCGAAGGTCGTCGATGAGGGAGTTTAATGATTTACCTATCATAAACGATGATGTAGTAATATTAAATGTTCCTGTGTAAGATTTACTAGCAACCATTTGCCCATTTAAATAAAGTTTCTTTGTTTGCCCATCCCAAGTAACTACTAAATAAACCCATGTATTTAAATATTGAGATGGTACATCGTAAATAAGCACATCAGAATTGATATTACTTGTATAGATTGAAATACGTGGTATGCCTGCAGATTTAAATGGCAGCCATATGCGACCACCCCAGCCAGAATCAGTACCAACAAGTATATCGCCGTCTCTAGGAATATTAGGTAACACGCACCAGCACTCCACCGTCCCCTCCTGCGGATTCAATACCCCCGTCGTTGGGATAGTCATGGTCTCGGCGGAGCGGGTAGCTTGCGTCGTGGTGTCGTTGGCAAAGATGATTGATGTTGGGTAGGATTTTTGTTCTAACTGAGCATCATCAATCCAAATAGTACCAAGTGCATTTGCAACATTGACTTGGAAAGATATATCAAATCTAACTTTTGCAGTGTTTGCGGGAGTAACTCCTGATACATATAATCGTTGCCAACCTGATGTATTTCCTGTTGGTGATGTTGTACTCATGAAAGTAGATATTACCGCACCTGTGCTGTCAAATGCAGTACCGGCAACTCCTATTTTTACATCTACTCCAGAAATCTGATAATAAATGGAATGAGTAATATTAACAGAAGCACCGACAGCGACATCTTGATACAATGAGCATTGCCCACCAGTCGTACCAGAAGAATTTGCTGTTATCTCTATTTTTTGCGACTTCAACCCAGATGACCGATAAATAGTAGTATCAATAGAATAAACTGCAGTTACACCAGTTTTTACCCAGTTACTCCACCCATCCGCCACACCAGTCGTTCCCGTGTACACCTCAAAGCTGGCGTTCTTGAGTAAGTTCTGCGTCCCCTCTTCCACCATGATTGCCTTGCCGAATTTGCCTGTCTCGAATCGTGGTGTGTTTGTTACGACTTGTGTGCCATCTTGTTTGTATGCGATACTACTTCTACTAAATGTAGCATCACTAACGCCAGTATCATAATTATATCTCCCAAGTGTTACACCTAAAGTTTTGTCATCTCGTTTTAGATTTATGTTCCCTGTATATCCATTTAATTCAATTTTGTCATTTCCTACATTTACTATAGATGAATCAATAACACCTGAAGTTATTTTGTCTGCTGACAAATCTGATATTTTTGCATTTGTTATTGAACCATCTTTAATATTGACTGTATCAACTTGAGCAGCGCCTATTTTAGCACTTGTTATTGACGCATCCTCAATTTTAACTGTAGTGATTGAACCATCACCAATTTTCGCAGTAGTTATAGCACCATCTGCAATGATAGCACTACCTGCTGTGATGGTATTTGCCGCAATATTGTTTGCAGTTATAGTATTAGACGCTATTTTATCACCTGTAATCGTACCAGCAACGATTTTATCGGCTGTAATAGCATTCGCGGCAATTACTCGATTGTCTACTGCTCCACTTGAGATTTTAGGATTTGTAATTGCCCCATCTGTAATACCAGCCGAATAAACACCGTTGTGGTCATATAAAACAGTCGCTCCATCTGCGCTTCTAACTCTTAAACCGTAAACGGTACCATCACCATTTACATCACCTAACGAAACACGCTCGACGGGTGTTTGTTGATTGTCGAACACTTGTAGACGGTTGCCACTAATACGTAATTTTCCGTTCGCACCTTGCACAGTTACTTGTCCAGTATCAATAGTCCCGGACGTTATTTTAGTTGCTGTTAAACTAACAATTTTTGCATCCGTGATACTACCATCTGCAATTTGTGCTGTTTGTACTGCACCTGTTCCTATCAAAGCTGTTGTAATAGCACCATTTTGAATTTTAGCTGTAGATATTGAAGCGTCTGCAATTTTGGCGTTATCAATAGCTGCATTCGCAATTTTTGCATTGGTTATCGCACTATCTTGTATGTTTGCAGTACCTACAGCTAAAGAAGCAATCTTTGCATTGTCTATACTTGCATTGCATTCGCAATTTTTGCATTGGTTATCGCACTATCTTGTATGTTTGCAGTACCTACAGCTAAAGAAGCAATCTTTGCATTGTCTATACTTGCATTCGCAATTTTTGCATTGGTTATCGCACTATCTTGTATGTTTGCAGTACCTACAGCTAAAGAAGCAATCTTTGCATTGTCTATACTTGCATTCGCAATTTTTGCGTTTGTTACTGCTAAATCATTAATCATCGCTGTATCTACTTTTAGATTGTCTATTCTAGCGTTTACTGCATTTAAATCTTCAATATCGGCTTTGTTAATTAGTGCTTGATTGATCAATACTTGTTCATGAACTACCCTTTCAATCTTTTGTGAAATAGTTCCTGCAGTGTTGAAGGCATTTTTGTTTTCTGTCTCCCCAATAGTCTCAATTTCAGATGTAAGTCCACCGGAGTATTTTAAGAAATGACGCATAACTGGAATGTAAAAGGTTTGGTTGTCGGTGGTGGTTATCTCGACTTTATCTCCGCACTCAATTGCTGGATTGCCCTGCCACTTTAATTTCGCCGGATAATAAGAAAAGCCATTAAGCTTGTTGTAAATATCAGTTAGTATCTGGTCTGTAACCCAGGGATTTTCAAAGACTACTTCGCTACCTCCAGCACTTATTGTTCCCTTGCTTAAAGTGGTGTCCCCAATAATTGCTGTGACTTTGTCTATCCTGAATAGATTATCCTTTGTCTTATTAAAATCAATGTAATTGTCTCCGGTAATTGTTTCCGACACCGTCGAAGCATAGCTTCGTATTTCTAATTTCCCATCCCGGTTAAACTTTGCAAAGCCACCACACAGGGAAGCTACATAACCGATTACTTCCCGGAAAGTGTAGCCTTCTAACTTTGATATAGTATAGTTTGGTAGCGTCCCGACAAATTGTATCCCAGTCTTAGTGCATATTTCGTTTACTACATCCGTTAAAGTTGCCGGGTAAGTTAATCCACTAATATATTGTTGCTCCAGCTTTACCATGCCATCATAGCACGTTAACTTTGCTATGTTTTTATTCCATGTTACCTTATCGACATAAAATACTCCCAATGGTACATACTCTATTGTTCCAGCCATATCTAAGCCAAGATATGGCTTAATAGTGGCAGTTTCAAAGACTTCATTGACGTTTACCAAGAAAATATTAAGCGTGGCGGCTGCGTTCGTTCCTATTTCAAAAGCACTGTCGGGATTGCTGGTGTCTTCGTAAGCCAAATCAACGATATTATCCTCATAGTAGGTATTATTATTGATTTGCACCTTTGCTTTTATCGTTCTTCCTGACTGCTTTATTGTATCCTTAAAAGCCTGCGATACATTGTACATTCCCTCTCACCTACTTCTCAATAAAGCTTAAACTTAATCCCTGCCAGGTATAGTTCCCAGAGCTATCTTTTTTAAGTATCGGTGCGGATCTATCACCCACATAGAAGGTTTTAGTAATTACCGCTCCGGCCATTGGGTCTGGGTATTCAACTGTAAAAAATTCAGCGCTGGTTGCTTGAAGAATTGCAGAAATGTTGGCCATTGTTAAAGGTGGCCACTCGCATTTTAACTTCCTTTTCGTCGCTATTCTATCCCGGATAAGCTCACCTTTCGCGTTCCGGTTACTTTCGCCATCAATGTCGTAAATATTCACCTCAAAAGTCGAAGGAGTGGCAATAGCCACCCCATTAATCTTCAGCATATTACCACCCCTCCTATATCGTTATAAGGTTTTTCCCTGCTTGCCTTTGTACCATGTTTATGCCGTTAATAATTTCTTTGAATATCGTATGGCCGCCAAGGTTAATGGTTAGTTCAATTGGTCTATCATATATACTTTTTGGTGTTTCCTGGCTTCGTGAAACAGAAATATTATTTGCAGCTAAGCCTAACTGAGGTTGAATAGCTACTCCCTGCAAAACACCAGCGGTGGCATTTACAGCCGCCTTAATATTGCTAACATTGCTGTAAATACCCTGCGCTAACATATCCATAAAGTTAGGCATCCATTTATCCGCTGTGCTTCCAGGTCCTTCTTTTGTTGGAGAACTAAAACCTAACAGGTCTTTAAATATCTTAGCTATTGTACCTCCAGCCTTTTTGACTTCGTTAACCTTACTTTTTATCCCGTCTACAATATTTTTGATTAAATTTTTACCCCACTCGAACGGCTTTGTTAGGGGGTTCTTCTTGTGGTCAAAGTATTCTAATATCTTGTTTTTAATGCTTTCCCACTTCGTCGCAACGTCAGATCTCTTAAATGTTTCCCAAGCTGATAAAATACCATTTTTGACTGCGCTCCACTTGCTTGGTAACTCGGTTTTTAAATTTCCAATCTTTTCTAATATCTTGTTTTTAATGCTTTCCCACTTCGTCGCAACGTCAGTATTTTTAAAACTCTCCCATTTCTCTAAAATTTTGGCTTTTATTCCATTCCAAGTATTAGGTAAATCTGTTTTTAATTCTTCGTATTTCTGCTTAATCTTGCTCTTAATTTCGTTCCATTTTAATACAACATCGCTGTTTTTAAATGTTTCCCAAGCGTCTAATATTTTCTTTTTAATGTTATCCCAGCTTAAAGTTGATTTAAGACCGTCCCATACATCGCCAATTCTTCTCTTAATCTCTTCCCATTTTTTAGCAAAAGTTTCTTTTATGCCTTCAAGTTTCTCACTTCCGCTTTTTTTAATTTCGCTTAAAGTGTTTGGGATATCTATTTTAGCTAAATTCCCTAATTGTTTGGTCGCTTCTTCTATTCCTTTTGATAAATTAGTTAAATCTACCCCAGGCAATTTAATAGGTGGCAATCCTCCGGTCTCTCCGTCACTTCCTGTGTTTGCCTGCTGTAATCTGTGCATTTCATCGAAGGATTGTAAATTGTCGGCGGTATTTTTAGCCGCTTTCCCAAGATTTCTAATCGCATCAGCCTGTTTATTTATTGCATTAGCCGCATTCCCAGCACTATTGGCAATTTCGTTTTGGCGATTAGCAAGTTGTTTTAGTTTTTGCAACTCGGAAATGTCATTAGAACCTTCCGCTGGGCTTCCTGGTTTCCTGGTGGCTAAGATTGTTTTTTCTTTGTTAATGTAATCCATTAAAGCGTTTTGAGCTTTCCCAAAAGCTTCCCCTATACCCGGTATCCATCCGAGTAACAATTTATAGTAGCTGATTATACCGTAGACAATATAAGCTATCCCGATTTTCAACGCTCCCCAGGCTTGCAAACCGTAGTATTTCACCTTATCCCAGTTTTTATAAACCAGTATCCCGGCAACAATTAAAGCGGCTATGGCACCAATAGCGATTCCAATTGGCCCAAGAATAGCTCTCCATGCAGCCGTAGCAGCTATTTTAATCGCTCCAAAAACCCCAACTGATGCTATGCCCTCTGCGTTGGCAAGTTTCATTTGTAATCTGTAATAATTGATGGCATTTGCTAAAAGTATTTGCCCAATTGACGCAGCTTTAGCTGTCCCGTTGGCAACCGCCATGATTGATTTCCAAAACAAAGTAGCTTGACTTGCGATATTCATACCTAATGCCACAAGCTTGGTTGATGTAAATAAAAGTAAAGCTCCTAAAGCCATTGGCCTAAAAATGTTCCAATTGCTTCGAATAAAATTTACTAACCCCGAAATTATGCCCCAAATCCCTTTAACAGCATCTCCAATCATTTGAAAAGCAAATAAAACGTTTGGCCCGAACATTTCACTTATTGCATACTGAAGTCCACCCTTTTCTATTTCGCTCTTAAATTGCTGTAGCCAATCTCTAACCCCTTTTAACCAATTCTTTAAACCTTCAAACGCTCCTTCTGTTGCTTTGCCAATTATTCCTCTTAATGTATCCTTAATTGTTGAAGTAATGCCTTGCCAAGTATTTTCCATGTTTTTCATTAAGTCTTTGAATCGTTCTTCCATTCCTACAACCAATACATTAACTGCCTTATCTGCTGGTATTAAACCTTCTTCAGCCAATTTTCTTACTTCTGGAACTGTTTTTCCTATTGCTTTAGCTAATATATGCCAAGCGGGAATACCCGCACTTGTTAACTGCATCATATCTTGAGCAGTAACTCTACCTGCATTCCTCATTTGCCCAAGGGCGTAAGTTATCCTACTAATTGTTTCTTCTCCTCCACCTACTCCTGCCGCAGCGTCCCCTACTGCCTTCATGATAGGTAAAACATCTTTAGCTTCAAAGCCAAATGCCATTAGCATTTTTGCACTATCTTGCAATTGAGGGAACTCGAATGGAGTTTTATCAGCAAAATCTTGCAAACTCTCCAAAAAGCTTTTTGCCTGTTGTGCACTACCTAACATTGTTGTAAAGCCTATTTTCGCATTTTCCATCATTGTATTAAAGTCAAAAATCGTTCCAACAAGACTTCTAAATCCATTTTGAATAGCATTAAATAAACCCATTCCAATGGAAAAAGACACTGCATTTCTAAATATATCGCTTATTGTGTTTCCTACCGTTCTTGCTTTCGTTTGTGCTACTGCTAAATCTTTATCGTATTGCGACATATCTACGCCCAATACTGCGAAAAGTTCTCCAACTTTCACACTTTATCACCACCTTTTAGAAAAAGAAGGAATATATTTTTTTTTGTAGAACTTAGTAAAAAAATAAAATAAGGAGGATTTATATGAATATTGATTTACTATCTTTAAAGAAAGATTTAACTGCGGAAGAATTAACTTTAGTAAACATGGAATTAGAAAGAAAGAAAAAAAGTTCAACTGCTATGTGGATTTTATGGCTTTTTCTTGGCGGTTTAGGCGGTCATAGATATTATTTAGGTGATATTGGTAGAGGTATTACTATGACATTAACTTTAGGCGGACTGGGCATTTGGACCTTAATTGATGCCTTTTTTATAGGCAAACGCTTAGAACATAAAAATCTCGAATTAGAAATGGAAATTATAGATAAAGTAAAAAAGATGCGTTCTTTGCCACAACAATAACTACCACGGCCCTTTTAATCCTTTAGCTTTGGCATCTTCGATTAACAAAGCCCAGTCGTCTTTCTCTTGCGACTGGGCTTTTAGTATTGCCTCAACCTGCTTCTTAAAATCTTTGCTGATAAAATCTTCTGGCTCGACCATGTCCTTTTCCCCACCAAGAGCAATAAAGCTGTTCACGATTACCGCAGCCAGAAAAGCCCAGCCGTTCATTTGTTGCTTGTACTCTTCTAATAGCTTCTGTTTTCTTATTTCCTCCACGATTGCATAAAGCTCGCTGGGCCTTAGCTGCTTTATCTCATCAATATTCCAGCCAAACTCTCTTGCCAATAGCGTTACTATTTCTGCGTTGATCCAAGCTGAACCAAAGACACCAGTTTCGGTATCAGCTTCTTCAATCCGAAAAAATTTACTTCGATAAATGCTTGAATAAGCTCCTCCAATTCACTTATATATGCGTTTTTAACATCAGTTTCGGTTATGTCCGGGAAAATGGCAGGTATCTTTTTGTAAAGTAAATCCCAATCAATTTCTAAATTATCTAATGCCTTGCCTAAATCTTTAATCTTTCCTTTTGTCGCAGGGAAAAGTTTTGCTAAAAGCTGTTCTAATTCACCTATCTTTTTTTCCTCAACAGTTATTGTCTTACCAGCAAATGTTATAACCTTAGTCCTCATAAACTAAAACCTCCCTATAATCTCACGTATAATTGCCCTACGCCTTCAAAATCGATTTTATCTTGCACAACATCATCAACCTTATCTTCTATGCCTTCGCTTGTAATAATTGCAAAGCCTTCGAGACATCTCTGACTTGCTCCGCTGTCGATATAGAGCTTAACTACTACCAATTGCCCAAGTGATTTGAAAAATCTATCATCGCCCCAGTAAGCTTCTGCTTTTCCACTCCAACCATCAACCGTCTGTATAAAATTTTTCCAGCCATTGCTGTTAAAGGTAGTAACTTCTTTGACGTCAGCCTTCAAGTCTACACTCCAGTTAAAAAATCCACCACATTGTACCATTGTCAAGGCTTTGCCGCTCACAGTTACTACATCTGTAGCAGTAAGCGGCGTATCAAAAACAACATAACCGCCTGCATACTCAAGCTTAAATCCGCTTGTAATGATAGAGCCATTTTTTTTCACGGTTACGGGTGATGTCGGGTTCCAGTATCTATAAGCTGTATTCGTGACCTGATAACGTGTGTAAGTTGCATCTGCTGTAGTAGCTTGGTCAGTAAAAGTAACAGGAGCAGCGGTAACGTCAGAAACATATACCGCTGCAACCTTGCCCGCTAATGCCATATCATTTCACCTCACTATGTTAAGGTTACGGTAGGTTGTCCGGTCCCTCTGAAATCTGCTTTGAATGTTTGTTTGTCGTCAACTTTTGCTTCAAGTCCAATGCTTTCAAGATATGCAGTGCCAGTAATTTTCTTTGTGCTGTCTATTCTAAACTCAACATCGACTGTGGTTCCGTTCATAAATGCGTTAATTAAAGCCGCCTGCCCTGTTGTATCGGTAGGCTTGAAATTCCCTTCTATTTTACCGGACCATTCGTTAATCGTCTGGATAAATTCTTTCCAGCCGTTGCTGTCAAAATTGGTAGTTTCTTTCGTATCAGCCTTGAAATCAACACTCCATTGATCTATTTCAGCTACTTTATTAGCACCAATATAAACGCTTCCTGATTTGCCACTAATAGCCATCTTTAACCAACCTCCTTAATTATTCTGAAATTGACAACAAAAATAGCTCTGTCGCTCTCATCTCTCGGCAGAGCTTCCGGGCTTTGCTTTGCTTGAATGAGCAAATATCTAACATTGTTGATTACTGTCTCTGTCAAGCCATGCAGTGTATTTCTAACCTGCTCTATTTTTTGTCTTCCTGCAGAGTAACTTTTATTTCTTACTAAAACCTGCAACCCTGGATATTCTAAGTTTGCATCTGTCAAATCCTGCGGTTCGCCAGCATACTCAAAAAGGGCAATTGCGTTATCTGGAGTAGCCGGAAGTTGCCCCTTGAATATATCTGTGCCTATTGTGCCTATTCCTTTTTGTTGCAGATATAAAGCAATATCATCAAGCAACATACTAATCACTCACTCTCAGAGTGTCCTTAATTACCTTATCAATGTAGGCATGATATTTAGCTTTGTTTTCATTAAAAGGATTTTCAAGATACTTAGGCCCGCCACCCTTGGGATGATTAAAATCAAGTCTCTCATGCTGCACAATCGCATACGGTAGGTCATAACCTACCCTTACCTCAAGTTTATTCCCGTTTACTTTGAGCGGACTAACACTGCAATTCGCCCTCAGATCACCTGTATCAATTGGCGCCTGTTCTGCTGACTTTCTCTGTAAGTCCGCAGCACATTTCATAAGTGCGTTAGTTGCTGCCATCTTTGCAATAGTTTTTGCTTTAGTATCATCCCATCTTAGATTAAAGTTGGCCATTATAGCGCCACCTCGTAATGAGTAATCTTACCATCCAGGTCCACAATCTCGCTTACGGTGATTACGACGTATTCTTTGCCGTTATAAACTACCCGGTCATCTGGACCAATTGAGTCTATGCAGTACATCGTCGCTTCTGAAACTACCTGATTGCCTTGCTTATCCCTTACAAGTTTCCTTTTCATCTCAAAACGACAGGAAATGGTTTTTGTACTTGATACAGGTTCGCCGTATTCGTTATAACCAGTTGTAGTTTTAAGCGTTGCAGTTTGATTGAGATAGTCTTTTATCATCTTATCGCCACCGCCCCGGCAAGGTAGGGCTTGAGTAGCTCTAATGCTTCCTTACTCAACAGCTTTAAACTTGCCCGATATTCTTCGCTTACGTCCCCAAAGCTTACCCGGACTACATTTTGCTCTTGGGCTTTTGTCCTGGCGCTGTTGCCGTATTTCAGTACAGCCAGAGCTTCTTCACATGTTGCAGCTTTAACGTTTTCGTTTATTGTGTCTTCGTAGACGTAGCCAATTGTAAAGTTAAAGCTCCGCTCCCGTTCTGGCGCACCAAAGGACGGATAAGCTCTGGGAAATTCTAAAAGTTGATCTGGGTCGGCTTTTATTCCTTTGTATTGCAATCGGTTAATCCGGCGAGTTGCTTCAATCAGCGCCTTTTCTTTCATAGTACTATCCGCATTAAGCCACTCATCTGCAAAAAGCTTCCCGGCAAAGTATTCTTCTGCTTTGGTTAGGTCAACATAGCTATTAATGCCCACCTGTAAGGCCATAAGGCATCACTCCTTAACTGTTTTTGCCGGGAGATTTCTTCCTGGATGGTGTTTTTTCCTGCTTTTCTTCCTCATTTTCAACTACAACTTCAAAATCAAGGCTTTGGGAGAGCCTGTCGGCCAGCTCCCCATCAACCTCCCATATTAAACCAGTGTTTTTGTTTTTAACCCACATTCACATCACCTTACGCCTTGTTTGCTGTGATAACAACTAATGCCTCCGGACGAATAGTTTTAGCGCCATAGAGGTGTAAGCCTTTTAGAGCATCGGCAAAGCGTTTTTCTGGCCGATATGCTTCAACTTTATTGATTTGGTCAGCATAAGTGATAGCCATTTGATGACCTGCCATGATTTTATATTTCGTACCAGTTGTGTTTGCAATGTTATTAGAAGTATAAATCGTGAATCCAGCAGCTTCTCCGACTTCTCCAGTTCTTAAAACTCGATCAGCACTTGCTGTGAATTTTACAAATCTGTCATCTTTCAAGAGCAGACCATAAAACCATGGTGGCACAATTGCCCATCTATTAACCCTTGGGATATTCGCTTCATCCAGTTTAATACCAGCATCAACAAGGTATTCGTAAGCAGTTGTAGCACTGGGAACAACTGGTGTAGTATCATCCCCAATTGCATTTGCAGCATATGTGTATTGAGAAGCTATATATTGGTCTGCTTTATCTGCTAATGCATATGCAGCTTCTTGCATAGCTGAATCCATAAGCTTTGGATTTGTTTGTGCTTGATCAATATCATCAATCAAAAAGTTGAATGCTTTCGCCTGATCAATAACTAATGTTCTTTGTGCATCAGTCAAGGTTTCCGGTGCTGGTAAGTCAGTATTTTTTACATAGTCAAATACGCTAATTGGCCCAATGTTGTTTATTTTAACAGTATCACCATAGTTTCTAATTTCGCCTTCATAATCTCTGTTGACAACGTTACCAAATACAAGGTTCTTCCTTAAGTTCTCAAGTAATCTTGCAGCCCAAATTTGTGGGATAAAGTTTGTAATAGCCATATTAAATCATCCTCCTTTTACTTGTTTAAGTTACTTGATTAGACCTTTGGCCATTTGATCTTGAATTACTGCCCAGTTGGCGTTGATTTCATCCGGTGTCATCCGGTTAATCTCCGCCCTGGTGTAAATTTTGGAATAGCCTTTTTGGTCAGCAGGGTTAGTCCCGCCACCAATTGGTTTCCCGGAAATGCCCAAAAGTTTCTTTAGCATTTCCGCGTCCTGCCTGATTGTTTCCTCATCCTCACCAAAAATGCGGTTCGCCAGGTCTAGCGGTAGCCCCATTTCGGTTAGGATTTTGGTCTTTGTTGTTTGTAACTGCGCTTCCCGTGCAAGTCTTTCCTTCTCCTGCAATGCCTTTTCGTATTCGGCAAGTTTGGCCTGCAGTTTTTCCTGCTCGGTCATTTGCGCTTCCTTCAGTTTTTGCAATTCCTCAGCAGCCTTTTTTAGCTGTTCGTAATCCTTATATTTTTCTTTCTCACGTTTTAACCTTTCTGCAATTATTCTGTCAATTTCTTCTTGAGTAAAGGTTTTTGTCTGCTGAGTATCATTACCCGCTGTTTGATTTTGTGTCTGATTATCCTGCCCAGCGTCAGCAGGATTAGTTTGGGTATTTAAAACATCATCTTGCATAATAAAATTACCTCCTTTTAATTTCCGTGCTTAACCGGCGCACGTTGCCGTAATATATGCAAAAATAAAAGCGCCTGCTTTTGCAAGTGCTTTGTAAACAAGGCATAAAAATACCACCTCAACCGATTTAACCGGGTTGGTGGTTAATTAGTGGGATATTACTTTAATTTTTGTCGCCAAGTCTTTAATTGATGTTCCGTCAATTTTGTAGTTATTTAAAAAATCCTCAATCCCATTAAATACTTGCTCAGTTTCTTGCTTATAACTTTCTGCAATGAAAATTTTTTCCCCATCATAGGTCAAAGAGTATTCTTTGTCTCGATATTTAAAAATTATTTCACCTACCGTGTCTATATCTTCCCTAAATTCTTCGATATTTTTGTACTTATCGTACGGTATCATCAGTCATCACTCCAAATGTCTTTAATTAATTCATTCTCTTCTTTAGTTAATTCACGCCATTTTTTTGAACGTTTCCCCTTTACCCAATCATGTGCATGAGGAACAACTGGGTGAAACCATGGTTTGTTATGGTCAGTTAAGTCAATATCCAATTTAGCATGGCCGTTTTCATCGTAAAATCTTCGTTGCTCAACTTTTCCACTCTCTCGTTTTAAATCAACAATTCCATTTGGTAAAGCTTTTCGGGGAATACTTCTCCCCTCCACAGTTATTATACCACTCTTCTCATCTATATTGACTATTTTGCCTAATTTCAAATTATCGAGATATTGACTATATTGCTTTATTATTTGAGCATCCTTACCCACTGGTCTCGTTCCGCTTTTTTCATAGCTTTTCTTAAGCTTTTCTGCGGCCTTAACTTTCTCAACTAGTGGGGTATTTTCACTGTACAATACTTCCCTTGCCCGCCGCCGATTTGTAGCTATCGTCACCATATCCCGCATTTCTTTGTATGCCTTCTTCTCTTCTTCGCTTCGCGGGTCTTTGGTAAGTGAAGTATTGCTGTATTTCTGTACCTTATCCGCATCTGGGTCTAATTCTCTTACATAAGGCTGTAAAGTATGCCGGCAGTTTGGATGAATTGGCGGTCTGTATTCATCAGTGAGCTTCGGATAGCGTTTATCTTTGCCGCTAATGCTGAATACCTTACCCTGGAGCGGAGCACATTTCTCACAGGTAGGATAATGCGTCGTTATCTTCACTAAATCAAGTCCCGCTTCCCGGCAGGTATTTATCGTGGCCGCGCTTGCAGCTTCTCTGGTGGTAGTCCTGGCCACCATCTCCGCATAGCTATCTAACCGCCATTTTCTCCCCAGCTTATCCACAAAAGCTGTGTGGCCCTGGTCAAGTAGCCGCTGAATCACCATCTGTTTCATGTCCTTTATCGTGGTACCGCTGGCCATTTTGCGGCCAGTCTCCTCTAATGCCACCTGCCGGAATACGTCGTTAATACGTCTTCCAATAAATTGGAACGATTCGTGCATACTTACGACCATGTTCTGGGCTACCACATCTATTGCTTTTTGGTGAACCTGAGCAAAGCCGGGATTTTCTTTTACTGCCATTCCCAGATTATTGAGATAGGCCCAGGTTTCAGCCGAGGACTGTGAATACACTTGCCCTATTACCTGCTGTACCCATTTTCGCGTTTCTTCATCAAGCTGGTTTAAGATGTCGTAAACTTCCTTGAGCATATCCTTCCAGTACCCAATCGCGTGGCCTTTGGCTTCTTTAGTGATGATGATTTGCAGAATTTGCTCAAAGGCCCAGCGGTAAAGCTCGATTAGTTGCTGGATTAATTTTTCTTCATCCAATTGCGACATTATTCACCACCGCCGGTATTTGTCGGCGTTATCTGCTCCGGTTGTTGTATCGTCGGCTTAAATACCATTGGCACTTGTGCGTTTGCCTCTACAGCTATCCGCATAAGTTCTTCTCTCAAAGTGTCCATTTCAAACTGGAATAGGTGTCTCAAAGCAGTTTCCCGGCTTACAAGCCCGTTTTGCACCAGCATGGAGTAGATTTCCGCCTGTTCTTTCTCATCTTGTGGTAATCCATCATTCCAAGTAATATTGATATTCTCAAGCTTGATTGCACCAGTCATTCCTTGTGCTACTTCCAATTCGCTTGCAAGTTTTAATACCTTCTTTATTGCCGGATCAAACCTCATCCGAATACGGTTCACCTTCGCCAACGGAGCCATCATTAAACGCCTTAATGCGCTTCCGCTTTCAGCAAGTCCGCTTTTTAGTTGTCCAAATGCAGCAGCGCTAGTTTCGCTCAAAATGTAGAGCTGCTCCATCAGTAATTCAACCTGCCTGAATGCTGCTTCAAGCTGACCATCCCAGGTAACATAACCCGGAGGTTTTTCATCCGGTCCTACTGGGAAGTATTTGCCACCACCACGAAATACCCATTGCCCCGTCTGGGGATCTTTCTCAAGTGCCGTATCAGGACCATGCATGTTTGGATCAGCATGCTTGTCTAATATGCGGCTTATTTGCGCTACTCTTATCTCCAGCTCCTGAATTATGCTGTCCAAGTCAGAATAATCATCCATACCGGTTACCCGGTCCGATGTAAGAATATTATTCACCGGCACGATCAGGATGTCATCAACGCCGGTACTTACCTCATCCTCCTCCAGTACTCCGGCAATCACACCATCTTTCAGTGCATACCTTCGAGTAGTGATTTTCCCCTTCTCGTGAATTTCGGCTATCAAATACTGCTGTTTTTTCTCGCCCAGTAAAGTCGGAGTAGTTTCTTCTACCACATAAGCCAAAACATGGGCCACAATCTCTTTCACATTATCCGGCTGCACTATCGGAAACCATACAAGCGGGGTTTGTGCTTCAATAATTGCCCGGCCATCATAACGCACTTTAAAAAGACCTGTTCCATAGCGGGAAACATCTAATGCCACCTCGTAAGCAGCGTTGATTAAATCATTTTCCTTAATTATCCGCTCCAAGTTCTGCTGCTCCGGACTGTTCCTGTCGCCAGCGCTTATTCTCGGCGATTCCCCCAGGAGCAGGTCTGCCCAAAGCGTGCTTAACCGCTTGTGCCAGTTCAGGATAATCTCCATCGTCGCTGCCTGGTCCGAACGTAGCAGTTTAATCCATTGCGCATATACCTGTTCATGATGTCCCTCAAATAATTTACGGTTGTTATCGTATAAGGTTAATCTCTCGATTTCGCTTTTGGGCGGCCAATCCTGGCCTACCGAAATAAAATTTAAATCAGTTATCATATCATCACCTCTATTATACGAAACGAACCTTTCGTACAATTTACCAACCTGCTGGTTTGTCCACAATAGCTCTACGCCTGTCTAACATATCATCTTCAAGCGCATAGCGAATCGCATCTATGCTGTGATTGTTTTTGTCTGGAAATTCAGCTTTGAAATTACCATCTTTATCTTTTTCAAGTTCATAGTTTAAAAACTCTCTCAATGTATTTGGGCATCTTTCAGGGTCAATTATGATTTCCTCTAGGTCTTGCAAAAACTTTATCCCATACTCAACACTATCAGGGCCTTTCTTTGCACCTTTTACCCTTAATCCATATTCTTTAAGCTCTGCTATTGATTTCGGTTCTGCACTATCTGCAACAATCCAGCCATTTAATGTATTTTCTCTTTTTATTAATTCTGCTGCTTTTCGATTGCTTAGCCCTGCTTGATGTATTTCATAGAAAATGTATAATCTTCTGCGTGTTTTGTCGTAATGGCATACTGAATAATGAAGCGGATCAGATGCATATCCAAAATCAAGGCCTCTTCTTATCCTGTCAAACATCTTTATTTCATCATCGGTGATTTTTCTCGCTGTTACATTAGCAAATATCTCACCACCAGTGCCTGTAACCTCTCCTAAGTATTCATGCCTGTATGCTTTCTCGTTAACTTTTTTAAGATGCTCTGCTTCAATAAAAAACTGTTCCCCAAGCCATGCTTTAGGAACAGTCAAATATGTGCTATGATGTACTTTTCTATCTGACCTTTCAATTAATACTTCTTCATTTACCCAGCTTCTAACTGAATTTGGCGGATTGTATGTGTAGAATATTACGAATTGTTCTCCGCCACGCATGAGGGACTGATTGATTGTCCTTATTTCTTCCATGCCATTAAACTCGTCGACCTCTTCATACCAAATATACTTGATATAGCCTTTTGATACTTTCGTTGACTTAATCTTTTTTGGTTTATCAGCACCCCGAAATAGAATCTTTTGCCCTGTTGGGATATATGTCATTTCCATTGGGCTGTGTTTTATATCCCAGTAATCAGCAACATTTAGTTTTTCTATGGCCCATACAAGCTGTTCAAATACACTATCTTTTAAAGTCTCTTTAACTTTTCTCAAGGCCAGCGCATTGGCGTTTTTGTCTTTCATTATGCCTAATATTATTTCTATGCTAGCAAACGATGATTTTGTTGAACCTCTGCTACCTTTTAGCCAATAGTGTGTATATCTATTATGCTTTATGTCATTGTGTACTTCGTAAAAGCTCGGTGCTATTAGCTCGCTTAATTTAACCTTCATCATCATTGGCATCATCTTCTATGTCATCTACTATCTGAACACCTAAATTACCTTCAACATTTACTTTTTCAGTGAATAATGTATATCTCTTTCCTAACAATTCGGCAGCTTTAACTCTATCTTTTACATTTGGAGTTTTATTTACCATTTCCCAATTGTCTTTCATTACAACTGGTATTTCTTCAACTACTTCTCCACGCATCACTTTTGTCAGAAATTCTAATACTTCATTTTGTGAGGCGATACGTTCATTATCTTTTTGTTTCAAGTTTGTATCAATATAGGCTTTAACGTTAGCATTTGTTAGCAATCTTGAAGCATTGGCTCTTATTGTCTCATAATTTTTTGCTTTATATCCAGCTCTCTTGTATGCTTCTGTTGCATTTCCAGTTTCAATGTAATAGTCCGCAAACCTCTTCTGTTTTTCTGTTAGTTTCACATCACCTCACCCGCTTCTCATCTAAAATACTCTATTTAGAATCCACCTTCCACCCACTCTTTTTTACGCATCTTAAAAACGGACAAACATATTTCGTTCCTGAATAGCTTGACCATACACACTTATCACACATTTATATCACATCCAAAAAATCATCTTTTCATATATAAGTGGCTTTTACACGACAAAATTACTGCGTCCGTTCGTTCTAAAATCATTTCACGGTTCAGTTTTGTACTTAATTTTTTCCTCTTTGTTTTTTATCTTTCCTACTAATCTTTCCATGGCTTCGTGTGTCACTAACCATGTTCCGGCACTTTTCCTCACTTCATCTTCCCGAAACTTCCCTCTCCGTATCCATTGCCGCACAGTCGGTTCTGCTAATCCCCATAGTTCCGCCGCTTCTTGTGCGGTATAGACGAGGAAAAGGGGATTAACCCATTCATTCTTCATCTTCCCACTCCTCATCAATTAGATATCGACTGAAAAATTCTTTTGTTTCTACTCTCTCTATTTCTTTTCTGAACACCGCTACCTCTTCACCATTGTGTCCTTTTGAGAAAAACTCATCCCCTTCAAAAATTAAAACGTAGTATTCATCGCTTTCTAACGCTTCTGGATCACGTTGAAGAAAGTAATCATATAACTTTTTTGCCGCTTCGTTTTCTTTTCCTTCTTCAAAACGATAGCAGCTAACACCAGGTAGTGCCATTCCCCAACCAACATACTCTTCCCAAAGTTCTTCGAGTAATTTGTTTTCTGTTTCTTTATCTTCCGCAAATAACATATTTTCAAATTTTTTGTTAAACTGATGATTAGGAATACCTTCATACTGTTCAGAAACGAACGAAATATCTTCATGCATAGCCGCGTGTAAATCTGGGAATCCCCACTCGAACGACTTGCTGTTTTCATTAATCTCGTACTTTTTGCTTTGTAAACGAATAAACTTCATTTCCAATCCCTCTTTCGTATCGCATTCGTTACACTTATAATATACATCATTTTTGTAACGTATTCAATACATTTCAAAAAATTTCTTTTCGAAAAATTATGGCAAATAAAAAGTTAGTCACTTATAAAAGAAAGCCTCTTCACCCGCACATGCAGAAGAGGCTTTCTTTTATGCGTTTTTTGATTTTTCTTTCGGCTCGTTCAATCATCGTCTGAACACTACTCGATGAGATACAAAGATAATTCGCAATCTCACTATATGTCAGACAATATCCTCGCGACATGAGATACGTTTCTCGTTCTCGTTCGGTGAGCACCGACAAAGCGTCCTCAATGCGTTCCCAATCCCAACTAATAATGGAGCTTTCTCTTTCGTGTTCGTCCCATTCGTAAGTTGGTTCGCTTGAGCGGAAAAATTTTTGCATCAGCAACGGGTCGAAAAGTTTCTCACGTTGATAAGCAGCTCGTCGTTCAATGCCTCTCCGATTGCCAGGTCTTCTTCCTGTCTTCATCCAGTCAATTGCATATACTAAATCACTTTCTATGCTTCTCAATACTGATCGATCTTCATCGCTTATTTTGCGTTTCAAAAGATCTCTGACTAAACGGAGCGATTCCTGATAACTTTTAAGTAAATCATCCAAGACAACCACCCCTCACCCGTTTTATGGTATAATAAGTTTAAGCGAACATACCTTCCTCTCACGTGTTGAGGGGATTTTTTTATCTAACAACAACTTTATACCGTTTTTTCACATGCGATGTAGATATTTTTCCTTTTTAAAGCAACACACAAGTCATATCACCTAACCTTCATACTTGTATTGACAACCTTTCGTTTCAGCGTCAAAAGCCGGAATACTTGCATCCATAAGTGCATTTCGATATTTGCAGCTTTTGAAATCTTCTTTTTTGCACCCGTTACATTGACTTTCAAGTACCGCTTCTGCAAGATCACCAAGTACATCAGTATGCAATGAGATCATTTCAGGTCTTTGAATCTCTTTTCTTGCCTCTTCATTCGGCATTAGAACAACTTGATATTTGTTTAGCATTTTGTATGTTCTTTTCTTGTCTTCTTCAGAAATCACTTCCGCTATCGCATCACTTGTCTTTCCTAACCACGTCTTTGCCATCCGCAATGGCTTAAGCCACTCTTTTGGTCTGTTATGCGCGGCCCACTCTTTCTCAAGCTCAATAAGTGCGCCTTCTAAGCCTACGAGCATGATGATGTTCTCACGATCCGCTTTTGTGAGATACATTGATTGTCACCTCCTCAATCTCTATTTCCACTTTTTCCTCTTCTCCTCTAATTCGTTGAATCGATAGAAACGAAACTTGTTTATCATCTTTATATGCAATTCCGTTCATCCCATCCATGCAGCTCTTTGCGATATTATCAATATCGGGAAATACATTTCTTTTTACGTATACTCGTATGTGAAGCGCTATGTTTCCCTCAAGCGGTTGTTTGATGACTTCTTTTGTTTTCCATCCAATCAATTCCTCATATTGTTTTGTCCTACGTGGCGTATATACGTTTCCGTTTTTCCCAAGTCTTGGACGCCCTTTTGGCACCGGACGCCCCGGAATAATGATTTTGTACAATCTCCTCACCTCAGAAGTCCGGTCTTTTTTATTTATCACACATATACTTCGCCGATAAATTCGACTCGATTGATACCAACTTCTTTATCCGTTATTTTAATCTGCAAAAAACCTCGATAGCCTTTACGATGTCCTTTTTGTCCGTCACAATACGTGTCTGGAAAGAACCGGTATAGTTATCCCAATGCACCAACCACAAATATTTTTTCATGCAGACACCACCTTTTTCCCATTTGCAGGTAGGACAAACTTCATTTCATTACCTTCCATCCAAGGCGTTGAAGCCATCGCCAGAATGGAATCGAAGCAATTTCTGGTCTATTTAGCTTCACATATTCGCTCGTGTAATAGTTTGCTAGTTTTTCGAGTAACTCATCAGGCATTAAGATTCATCCTTTCGCATGAGACATGCTCATCTTTTCCATCCCCTTGATCTAATTCTGCCAACAATCGTTGTATCTCTTGATTTACTTCCTCAATTTTTTCTTTTGTAGGAGTTCCCGCTTTAAAATAAATTCCAAATGGTAAAATCTCGATTTGCATGTTTTATGCTCCTTTCAGTTTTTTCATCACATCTTTAAAACCATTCTTATCTTTGTTGTTTTTATACCATGCTGCAAAATTCTGTTTTGCGATTTTCTCTATGTCCATTACCTCTGTGATTGATATTAATGATCTGTATTGATGCCCAGCCTGACATGTGCATTTTGCTGCGTATTCTGCTATATATCCAAAGTCAGTTTTTTCTTTGTACAGAATTACACCACTATCCATACAGACAAAGCACTTTGGGACATTTATCTTTGTTTTGCGATTATAATTGCTGATTTCCCCAGCTAATTCCTTAACTACTTGCATTTTTAAGCCTCCAATCACGGCCACTTAAAACAATAGGTCTACACATTTCAGTTATTCTTGATACTATCGCATTGCCTCGTTCTCCAAGATTTTGTTCTAACTTTTCACTAGTAAAATTCGTTGTGATGATGATCGGTTTTTCGTCTTCGTATATCTTGTTAATAATCTGATAAAGTACCGTGCTTGTATGTTCTGTCATCTTCTCTTTGCCAAGATCATCTATTATCAGTAGGTCAGCTTTTGTAAAAGTATTTATAATTTCCAAGATAGTCTTTTCACTTTGGTGATATGTGCTGACAATTAGTGAGATAATATCTACTACATTCCTAAAAATGACTGTATAGAATTGTTTGATTAGCTCATTTGCTATTGCTGCTGCAATGTGTGTTTTTCCTGTTCCAACCGGTCCTGTTAGAAGCAACCCTTTTCCGTTCGGAAATTCATTGATAAAATTTTGAGCTGCTGTTAGAGCGACGTGGTTATCTTTAGTAACTTTAAATGTGCTGAATGTTCTCTTGCGAAATTTCTTCCCTAATCCGCTATCAGATAGTAGTTTGTCTAATCTTTTTTGCCTTTCTTCTGCTAGAATCTTTTGAGCTTCTGCTTCATTTTTAGCAATGCTTTTTCTCAGAAAAGTCAAAATGTCATCATCGATCACCAATATCACCACCCATACTTTGTTTTTTTAGCAGCTTCGTAATAGTCTATCACTTTGTTTTTGTCTTGCTTTTGCTTTGCATTGTAGTTTATCCATTCTTCTAGCTTGCTTGCATTCCGGCAAACGAACGTTATGTCTGCATAGAATTTGTTTCTGTCATTTTCTCCGCAATGGAATGATGATTGTCTTATATTACGAATTGCTGTTTTTATTTGTTCAACTGTATATCCTTCTTTCAACCTAGCTTCTATCTTCGCTTTTCTTTCTTTTGTTAGACTATATGTTTTAAAGAATCCTTCGAAAGTTTCTAAATAAAAGTCAAAAACTTGCTGAACTTGTTCAGCATATATATTTTTTATATTCTTATCATTCTTACTATCATTCTTACTATTATTCTTGTTAGTTGTTAGATTTTTGCTAGCTCTTTGTTGGTTCTTTGTTAGTTCTTTGTTAGTTTCTTTGTTAGTTTCTTTGTTAATTAAAACATCACCATTTTTACAAACTGTTGATTTTATAGGATTTGTCGTATCTAATATGTTTGTTAATTCGTTTGTTGATTTGCTTGTTGAAATTTGACCTATTTTTGATTTTTGATGTTTATTTTCCTCATTTATCTTTGTTAGCTCTTTGTTAGTTTCTTTGTTAGTTATGTCCTCTCCAGATTGGTAAAACTCCCAATTTACAATGGTTATAAGTCTTCCTTCCTTTGTTGATTCGTTTGTTAGAAAGCCCCACGTTTCTAATTTTTTTAGTGCAGTTCTTATATTTTGGATTGTTACATCTGAAGCACAATGTTTTTTTAAACTTTCAAGAGATGTTACAAATTGACCAGACTTTACGGAATAAATTTCTCCTTTATATTCCCATTTTGATTCATTATGATTCGCTAAAAGTAAACATGTAATCATAACATCTCTTTGTTTGCTATTTAATTTTTGATACATTTCACTATCAAGAATTTTCCTGTATAATTTAATCCAACCATGCAATTTAAACACCGCTTTCGCTGGGTATAAATATGTTTTTTAGAGAAAGGCTCTTATTGAGCCTCTTCCCCTTCAACTTCAACAGATTGCTCTTCAATTTCTGTGCTTATATCAATCACATCATCAACGAACTCAGGTTCACTCGTAACATCTTTTCTAATCACTTCATCCTGTGCGGCCGCCTGCTGAATCTCGATGCTGATGGGTAGATATTTCCACATATGTCTTACTACCGTCTTTTTAGCCATTTCCTCATAGTCCGTTACCCATGGTCCTCCATTAGCTGTTTTACTGCGATTACGACGTTTCTCGATCTCTTCTTTCGGCATGAATTCGAATTGATAGCCACCGTCTTTGAAATGAGCAACTGCATAGGCGCCGATAAATTCACCACGATCTGTCATGGCTGGCTTATGAACAAGCTTCGGATGTAAGCCGTACTCATATTCGAACGTGTCGTTTTCATAAACCGCATGAGCATAAATGCTTTCGATGTTTCCCGATCTGCGGGCTAAGTCAATCATTCCTTTATAACCAATGATAAATTGGACTTCTGTCTGACCTGTTTTTCCGTTCTTGAAAGGTACCAGATAACAATGTCCAACAAGTCCAGGTTCAAGCCCTAACTGTGCAGCTTGCATAATAGCGCCTAGAAGTGAAGGAACAGACGCTTCTAACAGTTTTGGGTTTGTTCTGATTGTTGTAAGTGCGATTCTAGTCATGCGATCAATATCCATGTGCTTAGGTAAAACTTCCGCAAATCTTGGAGCCATTTTCTTCATATAAGCTGCAATCGTCTGTTCAGGTGTTGGAGTAGGAGCTTGTCCGTTTGCTCTGTTAGCTAATTGAGTTTTTACTTTTTCATTTGTTGCCATACCTTACGCCTCCCTTTTTATTGAAAATCTACGATATGATGATTCTTTAACATATTGTTTGTATAAATCAGGATGTTCTTTTTTGAATCTTGTACTATCAAATTTTGATGAGTTAATAGTCTTCCAAGTTACAATATGGTTAGAAGCAATCCCTCGCTCAAAATCACCAAGTTTTGCCTTGATGCGATTCTCATATTCAGCTTTCTTTTCTTCTAATTGTTTTAACTCCTCATTCACTTGCTCTAATGCTGTAATAAGCGTATCTGCTTCGCTATCGAGCTCAATTTCAGAATCATGTTCAGCTTCTGGATATAATGCCTTGAGTAAATCAGAAGAAGCTTTGCTTCCGTCGAACATAGGAGGAATTCTTTTAACTACGTGATTATCCCAGAAGTCTTTTTCGATATTAATTAGATACTGAATTATCTCCTCATCTCGCTCAATTTTCTTGTAGATGAATTTGTTGCCTCCGATGAGAACTGCAATCCACCAGGAATCAAAACCAGTCACGGCCATGTAATGCTGGCATTGAATGAGATATGACGCCGGAATATCATCGTCTTTCCACTCATCCTTGAGGTATTCACTGGCCGTTTTGCATTCTAAACCTGCGTTTTCTCCAACTATGAGCCTGTCCACATTTGCAATCATGAATGGGTATTCTGGATGTTGAAGGATTGCATTCTTTCTTCTTACTTTTAAACCAGTCCGCTTTGAAAACTCCTGAGCTACAACATCTTCGAGTAATGTTCCAAAGTACGCTGCCTCACTAAATACTTCTTCTACTTCTACCATTCCAGTTTTCTCTAAGTAGACAGCCACTGGAGACTTCCATTTGTTCAGACCTGCAATCGCAGCAGCATCCGATCCACCAATTCCATTACGTCTTGCTTTGAGCCATTCTTCACGGCTCATTTCATTTGTCATTGCTAAAACACTTGCGTTCATTTTAATACCTCCAATTTTGCTTGACCGCAAATTAGATCATGCTTATTAACACAAGTTATATACCCTGTTTTTGTTCTAATTGCATAAAAATGAGGATATTCTTTTACGAGTGTTCCAGTTCTCCTTAGTAGCATATCTTTCTTTTCTCTAATACCAAGTAGATTAGCATCCAACCAAAACTCTACTTTCACTTCACTTTTCCCCTCCTCATTGATTTTCTTGAGGCTATCTAGTATCATAAAAGTGGTAGAATCTAGATAGCCTTTTTTGTTTTAAGCCGTTTTGCTATTGCCAGTAGCAGCGGCTTTTTCCATCTCAGCTTTGATTGCTGCTTTGAGATCTTTTGCTTTACCGCTAAAGATAAAAATCTTTCTCATTTCTTCACCACCTTTACATAGTTGAGAATCATATAGAGCTCATCTATTTGATCGTTTCTAGTCTCACGTAACGCTTGAAGTAGTTGCTTTTTCATCCTTATCCCCTCACGTAATGTCTTTCTTGTAACTTTTTGTAGTGTTCATGCCACAATTTAACCCAGCTAAATCCATACTCTTTTGTTAATACGGCCACTAGATGACTTGCGGCATAAATCGCATCAATAACCTGGAGTAGTGCTTTTCTAATTTTCTCTAACTCTGATTGATTAACTGAATTTGCTAGATTCACAACCGATATACCTCTTAATGCATCAATTGCTTCTTGTAGTTCTTCTTCTGTTTTTGTTTTGACGCTTGCCCTATGTAAATCAACATACTCACCATCAAGTTTTTTGACTGAAGTTCCTGCCGTATATTCATTTGCCACTTCCATGGCAAACCAAGGATCGTCGTATTTGTTGACGATTGCACTTGAAACATCAGATGGTATTTTCGCTCTCTCAGTTTCATATGCTGATATACTTTCACGGCTCACATTGAGATCAAACGAAAGTTTTAATTGCGACTCTTTACCTCTTACTTCTTTAAGTGCCTTACCAACACCCATTATTTCACCCCCTCTCATTACCACCCTGGGATGAACTCTAGATGTATTATTTACTTGTATCCCTCACCCGTTGGCTTGTCCATATACAGCTCCCTATTTGGAGCCTTTTTTTAAAACTATGACTTCCCCCAAGTCATTTTGGATTACAGAACGATCAATAACATAGTTATCATATTGTTTAAGTTGTTCTTCATATTGCTGCATGTTATCAGCAATGATGAAATGCTGTTTGTTGTCTTTCCAAACACGTGCTATATAAATCAATTCGATCACCACCTTTTTAAGCACTCAGATTAAATTCATGTGCGTGCTCTTGTATCCAATCTAAAAACTTCTGTGTTGGTATCTTGATGTGCGCCTTTTTACTATCACTTGTCCTGATCGCCGGGAATGTTGGATGCTTGGTGATCTCGTACATGGTTGTTGTTCCAACTTTCAGTATCTCTTTAGCTTCTTTCACAGTGATTACTGGAGGATATCCATTCGTTTGTTGAGCCTGTACTAAATCAGCTTTAAGTTCTTCTTTAATCTTGATTAGTTCTTCACGGATGATGGTACGCAGCATTGTTTCAAATGATTCCATAGTTTCACCTCCTAGGCGGTTGATTGATCATTAACTTCACGTATTGCGTAGCGACTAGGTAAAAAAATTTCTTCTTTCTTTTTCTTATAAAGTTTGGCAATTTGTTCAGCTCTTTCAGCACTTACTTGACGTAAACCGTTTTCTATCTGAGAAAGGTATCCTGCTGGTATTCCCAATTTCTTTGCTGCATCCTCAATACTTAAACCAGCAGATAAACGAGCTAATTTAGGTAAGCTATTCATAGTATTCACCCCTTTCAAACTACGCATAACGTGTTGTCTGATAATATAATACACCGCATTATGCAAAGTGTCAATGCGTTTTGCAAAGTTTTTGGTAAAATATTTAAAATTTGCGTTTTGCAAAGTATAATTGAAACTAGGAAAGGAGGGTCAACAGATGTTTGGGAAAAGATTGCGTGAACTTAGAAAACAAAAAAAACTAACTATGAAAGAGTTGGGTAATCTGTTTAATTTAGCTGAATCAACAATATCAGGCTATGAAAATGAAACAAGAAAACCAGATATGGAGATTATCAAACAATTCGCCGACTTTTTCGAAGTATCCGTTGATTACCTCCTTGGACGTACCAACGATCCATCTCCTTCCCTTCCTGAAGAATTGGAGGACCCTGAAATTAGCGTCTTCTTTAAAGATTACTTATCATCACCAAAGGAAAAACAAGAAGAATTGCGGAAAATATGGGAGATTATTAAAGTGCGTGAGGCTGGGAGAAAGCCTGGGGATAAGCAAAAATAAAGTATAATACATCGAAAGTAAAACAACTACCTACACGGAGTCGTTTTCGTGCTTTTAAGGAGAATGTCGAAATAAGTCAGTATTTGTTGAGCTTTGGCAATAGGACAAGTTTACGCTTGTCTTTGCATACATTCATATTTTATAAGGGGGTATTTATTAATGAAAATCTTTAAAAAATGGTGGTTCTGGGTGGTCGTTGTAGTGGTGGTTATCGCTGTTGCCAATAGCGGTGGTAATGATACATCTACACCAACAAAAGCACAACCAGACACACAAAAGCCCCAGAATAGTAATATATCTTCTCAAAAAATGGACGAAAAAACAAGAAAAGACCTTGCTGAATTAAAAACATACTTAAAAGACAATTTTACTGGCACATCTTGGTATAACTTAATCAAAGATGTTCAACTAATAAAAAATAAAAATGAAGAGTACTCTGTTGTTGTAAAATCATCTATTTATCATGATGATGAAGGGGAAAAGGCTGCTGAAAAGCTCTTTCCTGCATTTTTAGGTTGGGGAAATGATCAAACACGAGATGTAAAAGTTAGTGATGTTACTATTTTAGATAAAGATGGAAATGCTTTAATACGAAAAGACAATCCAATTCAAAAGTAAGATATTACACTAAAAAAAACGGCATCTGAAAAAGGTGCCGTTTTAACAAAATGTTGCCAAACCATTTCTGTCATTTTATATAATTAGTGACGGAGATTTTTGACAGGGGGTGAAAATTTTGCATATCAGAAAAGCAGTAATTGATCGATTCGAGGATAATCTTGCTGTGATTGAATGGATCGATACGAAAGAAACACAAGACATAGAGCGTTCAAATCTACCTAATGAAGCTAAAATTGGTGATGTCGTTTATCTTAAAGAAGACCAATGGGTCATTGATTTCGATGAAACTAAAGAGAGAGAAATAAAAATCAAAAAGTTAATGGATGAATTATGGGAGGATTAAGTTTATGGGGTATATTGTGGCTTTATTAATATTAATTGCTCTTCCCTACTACGTTTATCTTGAAGCACAAAAAAGAGGGATGAATTCAATACTTTGGTTTGTCGGGTCTATTTTATTTCCTATTATTGTACCAATTGTATTCTTTATAACTAAAAGAAAGATTTCTGTTTCTCAAAGTGCTAATTACATACCACCAGGGTTTCGATCTAAAAAGTTATGGAAAATGGGAGTTGCAGGATTTGCTTATTTAATACTAGTATCTGCTGTATTTGCTGCTGGAAGAGCTCCATCTATTCCAACATCTGAAAAAACAAGTACCGTTGAGAAACAAGAAACAACAAATACTCAGGTTGTCAAATCTATACAAACTAATCAAAATCAAGCAACAACTACTAATACAAGTAATGGTACACCTGTATCAAATGAGCCGACAACTACAACAAACGAACCTACTCCAACTGGAAAGCTTGAGGTTCGTTTTCTAAATGTTGGTCAAGGTGATGCAACTCTTGTGAAGTTCCCTTCTGGCAAGGTAATGCTTGTAGACGGCGGAAATAATCAGTATGGACAAGCTGTTGTAAATTATATAAAAGATGCTGGTGTAAAATCGATAGATATTATGGTTGCTACTCATCCGGATGCCGATCATATTGGTGGTCTTGATGTAGTACTTCAAAATTTTGTAGTTAAAAAATTTTATGCTCCAAAGGTTGCAAATAATACCAAGTCTTATGAGGATATGCTTCTAGCTGTTAAAAATGAGGGAATTGGAATTTCCTCAGCTACTGCGGGAGTAAAATTAGACGTTGGGGCTGGAGCGACTGCTGAAATGGTTGGCCCAATTAAGAATTACGGTTCTAGTGACATGAATAATAACAGTGCTGTCATTAGAATCGTTCATGGTTCAACATCATTCCTTCTTACAGGTGATGCAGAAATTGAATCTGAATCAGATATGATTGCTTCTGGAAAGACATTAAAATCTACCGTATTAAAAGTGGGCCACCATGGTTCAAAATCATCTACTAGTCTCTCATTTTTAAATGCTGTTTCACCAAGCTATGCCGTGATTAGCGTTGGCCATAATAATTATGGACATCCTACGACAGAAATATTAAATAGGTTGAGTAGTAAAGGTATAAAAATATTTAGAACGGATAAGCAAGGTACTATTATTGCTACAAGTAATGGTTCAAAGGTAGTGTTTAATTCAAACCCTATGTCTTACGCTCCAACTAAGGTCACAACGACCACAAGCAAGCCAAAATCGACTACAACAAATAAGACGGATACAAAAACCACGACATCTAGTGGTGATTGTTCAAAGCCATTAATTAAAGGGAATATAAGCTCAAGTGGAGAAAAGATATACCATGTTCCAGGCGGAGCTTATTATGATAGAACAATTGCAGAGGAAATGTTCTGTACTGAAGAACAAGCTATAAAAGCAGGTTATAGAAAATCAAAGAGATAAAATTTTTAAATTAATTAGCCAACTTTTGGCTTTTTGTTTTATAATAAATACGAACATATTTTCTTATATAGCTCTTTTAAGAGCTTTTCTTTAACACTAAAAACAGAACAAATGTTTGTGTAAGGGGGAGTAAAAATTGTACAACTATAAGTTAACACCGTTAGAAAATTGGATCAAAGAATTTTATCAGCAATTGGGTATTACGGAGCCGTATCAATTAGATTTGAACGATATTGCAGCAAAGTTAAACATTTGGCTTTACTTTGAAGAAATGAGCAGTAGAGCGTTTGAGAGAAAAGGAATGGCTAGTATCATTATTGATCGTCGCCTGTCCCCTGCTGAGCAATGGGAAGATTTCGGCCACGAGATGGCTCATATATTACGACAATGCGGAAATCAGATAATATTGCCAGACTCCTTTGTTCAATTTCAAGAAATGAGAGCTGATAACTTCGCATTAGAATTCTGCATCCCTACTTTTATGCTATTGAAGCTTGATTTACCTAATACCAGCAAAAAAATCATTGAATTTATAATGGATAACTTTAACGTTACCGAACGATTTGCTAAAAGAAAATTGGACAAGTTTCAAAGAAATCTATATCAAGCACAAATCGATGCTAAATTTCAAGCAAGTATAGATTATGAACGATCATTATTAAATAATCATCAAGCGGATTTTACCGAGGTGCGGGAAAACAAGATTTATTTTTACCAAAAAGGAGCAGGAATCAAAAGTATAATTACCACAAGGGAGCTGGTCGAATGTTAGTAGAAATTCGTTCAGAGATTTCATCATTAACTAAGCGGAGCTTATATGATGCTCACGAGTTAGGAATGGTTGAAGTAAATTATCCCATCAACGTGGATTATGCTCTTTTGATTGACGATATTGGCTTAAATTCGCTCGGGATTGATCAAGGAGATATTTTACTCATTGAGAAAGCAAGATGGGTTACATCCCCTGTTCAGCTCGTCGTAGCTGTTATCGATGATGAGATGATCGCTAGAGTATTTACACAGCACAAAGATGAATCAATACATTTACTTGCTGATAATGTTGATGATATTGTGGTTTATCCGGATGACATAAAGATAATCGGGCTTAGTTTATATGTTATAAAGCCTGATACTGGCGGGATTAAACCGATCAATGCGGAAGATATGCTATTAAAGAGATAAAAGTAACAAGAATCAAGGGGGAGAACATTATGAAAGGACATGTGAGAAAGCGCGGATCCAAGTGGGTTTTTGTTATTGATGTTGGAAGAGATGAAAAAACGGGCAAGAGGATCCGAAAATGGTTTTCAGGATTCAATACAAAAAAAGAAGCTGAAAAAGCCATGGCACAGAAAATTCACGAATTGAACATGGGTACTTATGTTGAGCCTTCTAAGTTAACTCTTGGGGATTACCTTTATCAATGGTTAGAGAATTACGCAAAGGTAAATACCGCTCCAAGGACTTACGAAGGTTATGAAATGATCATTAAAAAACATATTATCCCATCACTAGGCCACATTACATTAGATAATCTTAAACCTCTGCATATTCAGAGATATTATTCAGATAAACTTTCTCACGGAAGAACTGATGGTACTGGAGGTTTATCTGCCCAAACCGTCCTGCATCATCACAGAGTTCTAAAGGAAGCATTAGAACAAGCTGTGAAGTGGCAACTGATTGTTCGGAATGTTGCTGATGCCGTTGAACCTCCCAGACCAAAAAAAGTTCAAATGGTTACTTTAAACAAACAAGAAATATCAAAATTACTTGAAACAGCTAAAGACTCTCCCTTTTTCCCTATTATTTTTACTGCTATTTATACCGGTATGCGTAGAGGTGAAATCCTTGGTCTTAGATGGAGAGATATTAACTTTCATAACAGAGTAATATCTGTTAGACAAACACTCCAAGCAGTGAAAGGTAAAGGGTTAATCTTTAAAGAACCTAAAAATGGGAAAGAAAGGACCGTTTCTATTCCTGATTCTTTAATCGATCTTTTAAAAAAACAAAAAATAAAGCAAAATGAAAATAAACTTCGTTTTGGACCTGCTTATAACGATTTTGATTTGGTATTTGCTCAACCTAACGGAAATCCATTTCAGCCGTCTGAGCTATCAAGAGGTTTTAATAAAATAATAAAAAAAGCAGAAATAACTCCTATTCGTTTTCACGATTTAAGACACACTCATGCGACTCTATTGTTAGAGCAAGGTGTTCATCCTAAGATCGTATCTGAAAGACTTGGGCATTCCTCGATAAACATCACATTAGATACTTATTCTCATGTTCTTCCTAATATGCAGGAAGAAGCTGCTAATAAGTTTGATGATTTAATAAAGAAATCAAAAATTTAATTTAAAAAACACTTTAGCGAGATAAAGGGTTGCAATTCGGTTGCAAATCCTCTTTTTTTACTTCTCGTTTTTAATTAGTCCTTTCTTTTTTAGCACAAAAAAACAACCACAAACCCTTGTGGTTGTTGCCTTTTTAAGTATTGGCGGGAGTGGATAGGAATCGAACCTACCAGCGACATCACGTGCCGCCCACTCGGTTTTGAAGACCGGGAAGAGCACCAGCTACTCAACCACTCCCAAAAATGACATAAAGTATTTTATCATGTTTAAATATGAAAATCAAGAAAAGGAATATTCAGGTACATCTTCTCTTAATGATGTTCTGTAAAAGCCGTGAACTCTTACCAGTAGGGATTTAAAAATGACCCAAGTCCAATACTGAGGTCATCTTTATGCGTCTAAATGATGAGATTTTATACAATCAAGATCCTATTTCTTCAACAAATATACTCGTGCTTCATATGGCCGGAGAATGATTGATTGAATAATTTCATCTTCTTTAACATCATAATTGCTAATCAGTAAGGAATGCTTTTCATACGTAATATTGTTTGGCAATTCGAAAACAGGTGTATCACTTGTAAAATTACAGATAATAAGTAGTATTTCGTCATCTAATGTACGAGTAAAAGCATAAATCTGTTCATGATCATCAAGGATCAAATCATATAAGCCATATACAATAATTTCGTGCTCTTTTCTTAGCTGAATCAATTTTTTATAGTAATAAAAGATGGAGTTATGATCGTTTAACACTTCTTCCACATTTATTTCTTTATAGTTTGGGTTGACTTGAATCCATGGGGTACCTGTCGTAAAACCTCCATTTGCCTCATTAGACCATTGCATAGGAGTTCGAGCATTATCACGGCTACGTTGATAGATAGCAGCCATCATTTCCTCATGAGAGAGATTTCCGCTATCAACAAGATCTCTATATGCATTAAGGGTTTCAATATCTCGATAATCATCTAAGTTTTGAAATTGAACGTTCGTCATGCCAATTTCCTCTCCTTGATAAATATATGGTGTCCCTTGATGCAAATGTAAACACGTAGCAAGCATTTTTGCTGTCTCCACCCGATATTCCTTATCATTCCCAAACCTTGAAACGGCACGAGGCTGATCATGATTACTCCAATACAAACTATTCCAGCCATCATCTGCAAGACCATATTGCCAATGAGCAAATATTTTCTTTAAATCTGTTAGTTTCCACTCACCCGGAGACCACTTTCCATAGATCCCATCACCTAAGCCAACATGCTTGAAATGGAAAACCATCTGTAATTCATTTTGGGATTCACCTGTGTATAATTTTGCTTCTTCCACATCAACGCCAGGCATTTCTCCTACAGTGATAATATCGTATTTTGATAACACTTCCCGGTTCATTTCTTGAAGGTAATCATGGATTTTTGGACCATTCATATAATACGGACTACCATCGCCATATTTATGTCCCGGTTTCATTTCCCCATTAGGAAGGCGTTCTACTTTTGAAATAAAATTAATGACATCCATACGAAAGCCGTCTACACCTTTATCTAGCCACCATCTCATCATTTTATAAATCTCTTGTCGAAGCACAGGATTTTCCCAATTTAAATCAGGCTGCTTTTTACTGAATAAATGAAGATAATATTCTCCAGTCTTTTCATCATATTCCCATGCTGAACCACCAAATGCTGATCCCCAATTATTAGGTGGTTCACCATTTACTTTGCCTGGCCGCCAAATGTAATAATCACGGTACGGATTATTTTCCTTTGATTCTCTTGATTTAATAAACCAAATATGTTCATCAGAGGTATGGTTTACAACTAAATCCATCATAATTTTAATTCCACGCTTATGTGCTTCAGTCAACATTTCAGCAAAATCATCTAGTGTACCAAATTCTTTCATTATATCTTGATAGTCACTAATATCATATCCATTATCGTCATTTGGCGATTGGTAGACTGGCGAAAGCCAAATCACATCAATTCCTAATTCTTTTAGGTAATCAAGCTTAGAGGTAATTCCTCTTAGATCACCAATCCCATCTCCATTGCTATCCATAAAGCTGCGAGGATATACTTGATACACTACTGCTTCTTTCCACCACGTTTTTTCCATAATTTTCCCTTCTAAGACTTACATTTCTATATTAATTTCATTCAATAATATTGGTGTGATTACAAACGTACTTCTATTTAATTTTCTGTTTTCAATTTGAGATATTGGCATAATCCCTAACAATGAACTAGTCAAAAAAGCTTCATCACATGTTTCTAGGAAATTATTTGGAATCGTATCAATGATTACATTAAATCCTAGTTTTTTTGCAATATTTATTATTTTATTACGAGTCACGCCTTCTAATAAACCACAAGAAGTTTTTGGTGTATAGATGTTGCCATTACAAACTAAAAAAATATTACTTCTTGTTCCCTCAGTAATAGCTCCAATCTCGTTAAGAAAAATAACTTCATCATAACCTTTACGTTGAGCTTTTTCTAATTCTAATTTATTCAGAAGATAATTTGTTGTCTTATGGTAAAGTAATGGATTAGAACGATGTCTTATAACACTTGACCGACTAATCTTAAAACCTCTCTCATAATCTTCTTTTTGATATGGAAAATGATTCGCAGAAATAATAATATCAGCTGGTTCGTTTTTAGTGGATTGAATAACAGTAATACGTAAAGCAACTTTCTTTTCATCAATATGCTTGATAAAATATTCCACTTGTGAAATTAATTCTTGTTTTGAAATTTCAACATAAAGATTAAAAAACTTTAAAGAAAAAAATAAGCGATCGATATGAGAATTTAAATCGATTGCCTTTTTATGATAAACGGTTAATGTTTCAAAAATACCTGTTCCTAAAATAACATTACTTGAAAAAAGGGAACTATTATTATTCATCATTTGACCATTATATAGAATCATACCTTTTCCCCCTTTTCATCTTCTACGATTTAAGAACCTCAAAGAGAGCCTTTCCCTTTGCTAGACTCTCATCATATTCCTTTACAGGATCAGAATCCCACACAATTCCACCACCTACTTGAAAATGTGCAGTCCCATCTTTAATCACAATGGTTCGAATCGCTATATTTAGATCGGTATTTCCTCTAAAATCGATATATCCAATCGATCCAGTGTAAACATTTCTTTTTGTAGGCTCTAACTCATCAATAATCTCCATCGCTCGAATTTTTGGTGCTCCAGTAATCGATCCTCCCGGAAAGGTAGCTTGAATTAGATCAACAACATCGTACCCATCATCTAAAACAGCTCTGATCGTTGAAACTAAGTGGTAAACGGTTGTATATTCTTCAACTTTAAATAAATCTAAGACTTCAACTGTCCCTGTTTTCGCAACTTTACCAAGATCATTTCGTTCTAAATCGACAATCATCAAAAGTTCTGCCTTATCTTTTTCACTATTTTCTAATATACTTTTGTTTTTTGCATCCTCTGCTGGTGTTAATCCTCTTGAAATCGTTCCTTTTATAGGTCTTGTTTCAATTACACGATCTACTAGCTTGATAAATCTCTCAGGTGAACTAGAAAGAATATAGCTGTCCCCTATATCAAGATAAGCTGCAAATGGTGCAGGATTTTTTTCCCTTAATTGAAGATAAAGCTGGACAGGATCTTCTTTAAATGTTGCAGAAAAGCGTTGTGTAAAGTTAGCTTGGTATATATCTCCATTCTTAATATACTCTTTAATTTTTAATATACTTTCAAAATATTCTTGTTTACTCATGTTCCCTTTAAATGCGCTGTGATCTTTTTTTCTATCGGGATAAGGTGGAGTATCATGATAAAGATGCAAGTTCATTGACTGTTTTGTTTGTTTTATTTTCCTCTCCCACCATAAAATCCGTTCATTTTCATTTTCTCTAACACCACTATCAACAATAAATACCTTCTCATTGTAATGATCAAAGATAACTCCACCATCATAGAGTCCAAAAAACATATCTGGTATTTGAATATCATCAATTGTGTTCGTTGGAAGCTTTTCAATAAAATGAGCAAGGTCATAAGCAAGATAGCCAACCAATCCACCAACAAATGGAAACTTTGTATTATTTTTAACTTTATATTTAATAAGCATCTCCTTTAATATTTTAAAAGGATTACCTATTATTCTATCATGACCAGTTGGAAGATTAAGATCAGTTTGATTACCTATCGTTTTTAAATAGCCAAAAGGATTCGCCACAATGATAGAATAACGTCCTAATTCCTCAAAATTTTGATTACTATCAAGAAACATAGGATATTTTTCATTAGCTATTGCTTCAAATAAATCCACGCTTTTAATAGATATACTACATGGTTTGATAATCATTCTTTTTCGCCTCTCTAGTATGATACAAGAAATTTCTAAGCATATCTATGCCATGTTCCGTCAGAATGGCTTCAGGATGAAATTGTATCCCTTCGATTAACTTATATTTATGTCGTATACCCATAATTTCTCCTTCAGCAGTAGTTGAAGTAATGATTAAATCTTCAGGTAGTGATTTTTTATCCACAATTAATGAGTGATATCGTGTGACATTCAGAGGATTTTTGAGCCCTTTAAATACACCTTTACCATCATGAGTAATCGGATGAACTTTTCCATGTACTGGGGCTAAGGCATGAACAATCTTTGCACCAAATGCTTGAGCAATAATTTGATGACCTAAACAAATTCCCAAAATAGGAAATTCATCGGATAATTGCTCCACTACTGAAACAGAAATCCCTGCTTCGTTTGGCGTACATGGCCCCGGTGAAATCACTATCATTTCTGGATTCATCGTTCTAATTTGGTCAATGGTTAATGCATCATTACGATGAACTTCTACAAATTCCCCTAGTATTTTTAAGTACTGAACTAAATTAAAGGTAAAAGAATCATAATTATCAATCATTAATATCATTAGCACAACTCCCAGAGATTTAATAACTATTTAATTATATTTCCATTCCACAATGAAAACAAGAAAATGGCTTTGATATACCAATGTCTCCTTCATTTCTTCCAAGATCGTTTTAATTTTTCGATTCTGTTCACTTATTTTATCGTTTCTTGTTGAATCTCATGTAATAAATGTTTTCCACCATAACCTTAAACTAGGATGATAGGATGAAAAGTTTTTTAGGCTTTTGCCTAAATTAAATTTTTTTGTATCCTTTCTGGGTATTTCACCATACATTGATGATGTGATAGGCAATATACCAGAAGGAGGATTTAAAAAAAATGGAAAACTTGAATGTCAACCAAAATGAGGAACAATTAGAAGGGCTCACAACAGATGATTTCACTGATAGCGAACAAACTGCAGATTTAGATCAACAATTATATCCTTTTTATCCAGGATATGGCCAATATCCTTATGGTCAATATCCATGGTACGGTCAACAATATCCATGGTATGGCCAGTACCCATGGTATGGACGCAGACCAAGGAGAAGACCTTGGTGGTATAGTCAATACCCATGGTATGGTGGTTGGAATGTTCCATATACTCGTGAAGCTGAAGAAACTGATCTTCTTGATATAGATGATATGGATGAGTTTGAAGATGCTGATATCCAACAATTTGGTTTCTATCCATGGTTTGGATTTGGCTATCCTTTTTGGGGATTCGGTCCTTGGTGGAGATATCGCCCATGGTGGGGATTTCGTCCATGGGGACGTTGGTGGTGGTAAAACATAGATAAGTATAAATTAAGTTACTCATTGATGGGTGCTGATTCTTATGAGTCAGTACCTTTTTCATTTTTTAACGATATGAAAATTTTTGTTATAATAACTATATCATTTTTATATTCCATCGTGTTTTAGAAGGAGTTATACATATGAGGAAACACTATATTGTTGGTACAGCTGGTCATATCGACCATGGAAAAACTACTTTATCAACAGCTCTTACAGGGATCAACACAGACCGCTTAAAAGAAGAAAGAGAAAGAAATATATCAATCGAATTAGGTTTTGCTCCTTTTACATTACCCAATGGTGATCAGGTTTCATTAATCGATGTTCCTGGCCATGAAAAATTTATTCGTCATATGGTAGCTGGGGTTGTCGGAATCGATCTTGTTTTACTGATTATCGCTGCCGATGAAGGAATCATGCCGCAAACCAAAGAACATCTTCAAATTCTAGAACTCCTAGGAATCGAACATGGGATTATCGTTTTAACGAAAAAAGATCTTGTAGATGAAGATTTCATTGAATTAGTAAAAGAGGATATTAAAGAAATATTAAGAGGTACGATCTTAAAAAACGCACCTATTCTAGCAGTTTCAAGTACTACCCATGAAGGAATAGATGAATTAAAACTTCTCATCCAAGAGATGCTTAGCCAAATCCCAGAACGAACTTCAACTGGTTTCTTTCGTATGCCTATTGATCGTGTCTTTACATTAAAAGGAATTGGTACCGTTGTTACAGGAACCGTTTATTCAGGAACGATAGAAGTAGGACAAGAACTCGAAATTCAGCCCTCTAATCACAAAGTACGTGTACGAAGTCTCCAAGTTCACTCCCAAAGTGTTGATAAAGCTTTCGCTGGTCAGCGGGTTGCGATCAATCTAACAGGGATCGAAGTAGAAGATTTACAAAGGGGAGATTCGGTAGTTACCCCTGGTCAATGGGAACCAAGTCAAAGAGTCGATGTGGAGTTACATCTTCTAAATGAAATCGATTTTGCACTAAAACAAAACAGTGAGGTCAAAATCCATATTGGTACGACTGAAGTGATGGGTACAGTTCTATTTTATGATCGTAAAGAAGCGCTACCAGGTGAAACAGTATATTGCCAGATTAAGCTAGAAGAACCCATTATCTCATCACGGAAAGAACGTTTTATCATTCGTCGTCCTTCTCCATCAACAACTATTGGTGGTGGATCGATTATCGATCCCAATGCAAAAAAACATAAATATCGTCAGGAAACGATTGATTTGTTAAAGCAAAAAAGCAAGGGAACCTTAGATGAACTCATTCTTCAACAATTACAATCAAGCTCACAAGTGTTTTTAACAATACAAGAACTATCAACCCTATTGATTCTTCCAAAAAACGAAATTGAAGTAGGGTTAAGTAAATTAACAAAACAGCTACAGATCATAGAATTTCAATCTGGAAGCCAAGACCCATTTTACGCTGCAAGAACTCAACTAGAAAAAATCGAAAAACAAATCGTTTCTACCTTAGAAACATATCATAAAACCTATCCATTACGCTTAGGATACCCAAAAGCTGAGTTCATGAAGCAATTTATGGAAAAATTGAAACCGAAAATGGCTCAAAACGTATTTGATTATTGGGGAGAGAAACGTTTACTTATGGTAAAAGAGGAGTTTGTTGCTTTGCCAACATTCAAACCACAATTACCTCCAACTCTTCAAGAGAAAGCAAATCAACTCGAGCAAAAATTGATCGAACAAGGTTTTACACCTGATTCCTGGGATGACTTGACTAAGGAAGTAAAGCTGAATGAAAAAGAAAAGAATGAACTATACAATTTCCTTTTAAATCAAGGGAAAATTTTGAAACTGACTGATAAAATGATCATTCATCAGCAAACTTTTGAAAAACTAAAAGCAATCATTATTGATTTTCTGCGCAAAGAACAACAGATCACGATTCAACAAGCAAAAGAACTCTTGAATGTGTCCAGAAAATATCTGGTACCTTTAATGGAACTGCTAGACCAAGAAAAAGTAACTGTCTTACGTCAAGGTCAAAATTACCGTGAATTACGAAAATAAATGCAAAGAAAAGGCACCTCATCGAGGTGCCTTCAGCTTGTAGACAAAGTCCCTAACTAGTGGCCAAATCTACAGGTTTTTTTGTATAATAGGGATAGAATTCTTGGTTAACGGGGGAAATTTAGG
>NZ_SMAB01000016.1 GCF_004342885.1 Tepidibacillus fermentans | reverse complement strand
ATGGCGGAGGGGACACACGCGTACCCATCCCGAACACGACCGTTAAGCCCTCCAGCGCCGATGGTACTTGGACCGAAGGGTCTTGGGAGAGTAGGACGTTGCCAGGCAAATTTCAAATAATGAAAGGACTACCTTTCGGTAGTCCTTTTTTCATATTCAAAAGTAGATAATACCAAGTCGCAGAAGACGATCATTCGAAACAGGAACAAAAAATTAGTTCAATTACTCTAGCTGTTTCTTTGCTATACTGCTTGATTCTGTCTTTTTCATAATATTGCCTCTATATTATTAATACTAAATAATGAAAGAAGATAAATAGCCTTATTGAAGGTATTTAATGAGGATTAACTTTTCACAATACAGGTATATTGAATTGCCTGTATTTTTTTATTAGAATTACAATAATTACGAACATTAACTTATATATTATATAAAATTATTCGCATTTATTATCGAAATAGGAGTTTTCTTTTCTGAAAAAATAAAGTATAATTCGTCTTAAATAAAAAGTTAAATATTATACACTCATATAATTGAAGGATATGGCTTCAAGTTTCTACCGACCACCGTAAATGGTCGACTATGAGTGAGGGGATAAGTTTATCTGAAATTAGTATATTTTCAGGCTTACTTGTCTATTGTCTTCAGTGTAAAACTTGAATGACAGCTCACTCATTTTGCTGTTGTTCAAGTTTTTTGTGTTTATTATCGATCGATTATCGACAATGGGGGGAAAGTCATTGGAAAAGTTAAAGCAAAAAATTTTAAATGACGGTCGCGTATTATCCGAAAATGTCCTAAAAGTCGATTCTTTTCTCAACCATCAAGTAGATCCATTTTTAATGAAGGAAATCGGAGATGAATTTGCAAATAGGTTCAAAAACCAAGTGATAACTAAAGTTTTGACCTTAGAATCTTCAGGGATTGCACCAGCATTGATGACAGCTTTGGCATTAGGAGTACCACTTATTTTTGCAAGAAAAAAGAATTCCTTGACGCTGCAAAACCAAGATGTAGTGACTGCTGAGGTATTCTCTTACACGAAACAAGAGACCAACACGATCGCGGTTTCGAAAAAGTTCGTGAATGCTAATGACAAAGTGTTAATTATTGATGATTTTCTTGCAAACGGCGAGGCATCACTAGGGTTGATTCGACTTATTGAGCAGACAGGGGCAGAAGTGATTGGAGTTGGTATTGTTATCGAAAAGTCATTCCAAATTGGTCGTGAAAAGCTGGAAAATGCGGGATATCACGTTGAATCGTTAGCTCGAATTCTATCGCTAAAAAACCAACAGATTCAATTTGTTACTGAAGAAGTTCTTCAGAGATAACAAAATAATAATAAAAAATCAAATAGAAATGGGGAGAACCAATGAAACAGAATCCGATGAAAATTTTTTCTTTAGGTTTACAACATGTTCTGGCTATGTATGCCGGGGCAGTAATTGTGCCACTGATTGTTGGTGGTGCGTTGGGGCTAGATGGAAAACAATTAACTTATCTTGTCTCCATTGATTTATTAACAAGTGGTATTGCAACCTTATTACAAGTTTGGAAAAATCGCTACTTCGGAATTGGCTTACCTGTTGTTTTGGGTTGTACCTTCACTGCTGTAGGTCCAATGATCGCGATTGGTCAACAATATGGAATCTCAGCAGTTTATGGAGCGATTCTTATTTCTGGTTTATTTGTTATTCTAATCGCCAAATACTTTGGTTCATTTATCAAGTTGTTTCCACCAGTTGTTCAAGGCTCCGTTGTTACGATTATTGGAGTTACGTTAGTCCCTGTTGCCATTAATAATATGGCTGGTGGTGTCGGAAGTAAAGACTTTGGTAGTCCGATCAATTTATTGCTTTCATTTGGGGTTTTACTTTTTATTATTATGATGAACCGATTTTTTACAGGATTTGTTCGGGCGATTTCTATTCTCTTAGGAATTATTGGAGGAACGATCATTGCCTTCTTCCTTGGAATGATCAATTTTCATCCTGTGTATAATTCTGCTTGGTTTCATTTTGTTCAACCTTTTTATTTTGGGATGCCAACTTTTAAGCCGAGTGCTATCATTACGATGATACTCGTAGCGATTGTTAGTATGATTGAATCGACAGGTGTTTTTTTAGCCTTGGGGAAAATTACAGAACAAAAGATTGGTTCAGAAGATTTGGCTCGTGGTTATCGATCGGAGGGCTTGGCGATGATTCTTGGCAGTATTTTTAATGCTTTTCCATACACCACTTATTCTCAAAATGTAGGGCTAGTACAAATAACAGGTGTAAGAAAAAGAAATGTCATCGTCGTGACAGGCCTGATTTTAATTGGTTTAGGTCTCATCCCTAAAATCGGAGCATTAACAACATTGATTCCAACTCCTGTTTTAGGAGGTGCAATGTTACCAATGTTTGGAATGGTGATTGCATCTGGAATTAAAATTTTAAGTGAGGTAGATTTTAGTCGCCAAGAGAATCTATTTATTATCGCTAGCTCAGTTGGGATTGGTTTAGGAGTTACCGTTGTACCGAATTTATTTTCTTCACTACCAGAAGGTTTACGAATCTTAACGGATAATGGGATTGTTGCAGGAAGTCTTAGCGCAGTTTTTCTCAATCTTATCTTCAATATGGGAACAAAAAAATCGAAAGTTGCTTTTAGATCAGAAGTCGATGTTGCTTAATAGAAAGCAGGAATTTTCCCTTCGACAACGAATATATTTAGTAAATCGAAATATTCGTTCTAGGAGGAAACAAGATGATTGCGATTATTAATGCAAGAATTAATACCATTACAAAGGGAATCATTGATCGAGGAAGTATTCTAATTGAAAATGGAAAGATTAAGGCACTTGGTGAATCTTTAGTTATTCCAAATGAGGCAAAGATCATTAATGCAGCTAACAAATGGATAACTCCTGGGATTATCGATGCACATACACATTTAGGAGTTTTTGAAGAGACAATTGGCTGGGCTGGGGCTGATGCGAACGAAATGACCGATCCAGTTACTCCTCATGTTCGCGCACTTGATGCTATCAATCCTTATGACCAAGGCTTTAAAGATGCTCTCCGCGGAGGGGTTACAACGGTACAAATCATGCCTGGTAGTGCCAATGTCATTGGTGGAGAAATGTCCATTGTGAAAACCTATGGCCGGGTTGTTGAAGAAATGATCGTCAAAGAATTATCTGGAGTAAAAATTGCTTTTGGTGAAAATCCAAAACGTGTTTATGGTGAAAAAAAACAAATGCCTTCCACGCGAATGGGAACGGCAGCTATACTTAGAGAAAACTTAGTGAAAGCTCAAAATTATTTACGGAAAATGGAACTGGGAGAAGTTGATCCAGCAAAAGCTCCTGATATTGATTTGAAAATGGAAACTTTAGTAAAAGTATTAAAACGTGAGATCCCAGTTAGAGCTCATGCTCATCGTGCAGATGATATCATGACGGCGATTCGAATAGCGGAGGAATTTAATTTAGATTTAACGCTTGAACATTGTACCGAAGGCCATTTAATTGCTGATATTATTGCGGAAAAGGGATATAAAGCAGCGGTCGGACCAACCATGAGTAACCGATCAAAAATTGAATTAGGAGATCGAGGATGGCATACACTTGTTGCATTAGATCAGGCAGGGGTACCTATTTCCATCATTACTGATCATCCTGTGATTCCGATTGAATATATCACCATCGCTGCAGCGATTGCTGTAAGAGAGGGTTTAAGTGAGGAATCCGCATGGAGAGCATTAACGATTAATCCTGCCTCACATATAGGTATTGAAGATCGTGTTGGTTCCTTAGAAGTAGGAAAAGATGCGGATATTGTCATTTGGTCTGGCAATCCCTTTGATTATATGACAAAGGTTGAAGTGACCATGATTAATGGAAAAATTGTTTATCAGCAGGAAGATAAGAACGTTTAAAAAAGGAGCTCCGGGTCGGAGTTCCTTTTTACTTGTTCCTGATATATTAATTACATCAATGGAAAGAAATAAATATGGTAACACCACCATCCGCGTAAGTATAAGAAATAAAGATCAATAAGAAAGCAACTAGAAAAGAAAGTAGTCAAATATATTAAAAAACTTCTACAAATATTGGATAATCCTGATGTACATCATTATAGACGCTTTTATGGGGCTATATCCTGTTTGATGATCCTTATAGAACTAAGCTATTCTAAAGTAGTAATTATTAACTAAAGGAGAGACTTGAAATGAAACTAGGTTGGATTGGACTTGGCAACATGGGTGTTCCTATGGTAACTAATTTAAAGAAAGCAGGATATGAATTATATATTTATAATCGTACTAAGGAAAAAGCGAAGGAATTGATTGAATTAGGCGCAATTTTTAAAGAAACGCCAAAAGAGCTTACAGAAAGTGTTGATGTTGTGATCACCATGGTATCTGATGACCAAGCAGTAAGAGAAGTATATACAAAAGAGTCAGGGGTATTAGCAGGCCTTACTCCTGGGAAAATTGCGATCGATATGAGTACAATTTCTCCTTATACATCGAAAGAAATTGCTGCATTATGTGCAGAAAAGGGAGTGAAAATGCTAGATGCTCCTGTCTCTGGTAGTGTAGCACCTGCAAAAGCTGGGGAACTCGTTGTTCTTGTCGGTGGGGATAAAGAAACATATCAAACTTGTAAACCTATTTTTAATGTTGTTGGTAAGGCTTCCTTTTATTTAGGTGAAAACGGAGCTGGAAGCAATGCGAAATTAGCAATAAACAGTATGTTGGGTATCTACATTCAAGGTCTGGCTGAGACGGTTCTATTTGCAGAGCGAGCGGGAATTCCGAGAGATACCATGTTAGAAATTGTGAAGTTAAGTGCGGTAGGGGCACCAATTGCAAATATTAAAACAGCGAGTATTATTGAAGATCAATACCCAGCCGCTTTTGCATTAAAACATGCAACAAAAGACCTTCGATTGGCTAATGAAAAGGCAAAAGAAATGGATATCCAGTTCCCTCTCATTGAGAAAACATTTACTACATATAATGGAGCGATACAGTCATGGATGGGTGACTTAGATATAATGGCTGTTTTAACTTATATTGCACATGAATTGAAAAAATAATAACTAAATAAAAGATGATCATCTACACCGAAAATCGAACTTTATTTAATTTTGGTTTAAAATTGTTCGGTTTTTATTGACAGTTTGAACATTGATTGATACACTATGGTTAGAAGTTGAATAGGACTCGTATAATATCGGGGATATGGCCCGAAAGTCTCTACCTAGTAACCGTAAATTACTAGACTACGAGTGAAAGTGAACCTAGGGATCTGCATTTAGAAATGTAAAGACCGAGTGGTTCAAACATGTCTTATGACCATGTTACACCGAAGGGATAAAAGCCCAGGCGGGTAGGTTTCTCTCGTTTTTATTTTGGAAATCTACCCATTTGGGCTTTTTTCTGTTAAAAAAGTTGTAAATGTAAACATGTAACTAGGAAATTAATTAATAATAGTAAATAAAATTAATATGAATGAAAGGATGGCACGAAAAATGGATTTAAATCCACAGGTTGGAATAATAATGGGTAGTCGTTCTGATTGGGACACAATGATTAACACAGCTCAAATTTTGGAAGAATTTGGGGTATCTTATGAGAAAAAGATAGTTTCAGCCCATCGGACTCCAGATCGCCTCTATAAATATGCAGAAGAGGCTGAAAAAAGGGGGTTAAAGGTAATTATTGCAGGAGCAGGTGGAGCTGCTCATTTACCTGGAATGGTAGCAGCAAAGACAATAGTTCCAGTTTTAGGAGTGCCTGTTAAAACTTCAACTTTAAACGGACTCGATTCACTTCTTTCAATAGTTCAAATGCCAGGCGGTATTCCGGTTGGTACACTAGCAATTGGTCAAGCTGGAGCTAAAAATGCTGGTTTACTAGCAGTTTCAATGTTAGCTGTTTATGATAAATCCCTGTCAGAAAAACTGCATAAATTTAGACAAAAACAAGCGGAGGAGGCAATAGTTGAACCGTGGGAAGCTTAGTTCTACCGGGAGCATCAATTGGTATCATTGGTGGGGGTCAATTGGGGAAAATGCTTTCCATTGCTGCTCAATCTTTGGGTTATAAAGTAACAATTTGGAGTGAGGAAGAGGATTGTCCTGCCTGTCGAGTAACAACTTCTGCTGTTATTGGGAAATACACGGATAAAAAAAAGCTATTACAATTTATTGAATTAGTAGATATAGCTACAGTTGAAACAGAACATATACCACTTGACACACTACAAGAAGTTGAAAAAAGTATTCCATTATACCCCAATTCTAATATTATCGGAACTGCCCAAAATCGTAAAAAAGAAAAACTGTGGTTGAAAAATAAGGAATTTCCAGTAGCACCATTTCAATTAATAACTTCAATTGATGATGTAATTGAATTCAAACAAAAACACAATGAGGATATTGTTGTTAAAACAATTACAGGTGGATATGATGGTAAGGGGCAGTTACTGATTACGGGCAATGTATTGAAAGAAATAGAAATAGAACAAATTAAAAAATGGCTTTCTTCAGGGAATGATCTTATTGCAGAGGTTTGGCTTCCTATCAAGGCTGAATTATCCGTAATTGCTGCTAGAAATAAGAATGGTTTTATTCCTTTTCCTGTTGTAGAAAACCAACATCGGCATCACATATTGCATCGTACAATAGCTCCTGCAAGACTTGAAAAAGAGGTAACTTCAGAAGCCATTAAATTAACAGAACAGGTTATGGAACAAATGGATTATAGAGGATTATTATGTGTTGAATTTTTTTATGACAAGAATGGTCATCTATATATAAATGAATTGGCACCACGTCCCCATAATTCTGGACATCATACATTAGAGGCTACTATAACGAGTCAATTTGAACAAACAATCCGTGCTATTTGCGGATTACCTTTAGGAGATACCAGACTAATAACACCTTGCGTTATGACAAATCTGTTGGGAGATTTATGGCATGATCATTTTAAGATAGAGAACATATTAAAAGAACCTTCTACCAAATTGCATTTATATGGAAAAAAAGAAGCACGGCTTAAAAGAAAAATGGGGCATTATACTACTTTGGCTGATACACTTGATGAAGCTTTAGCAATAGCAGAAAAAATATATCTCTCTCTTACAGACTAACAAAGAAAAAATGGCTTAATTTAAAATAAAAGATATTTTTGGAGGGTAAGTATGATTGAACGTTATTCAAGACCGGAAATGCAGGCAATATGGACTGAAGAAAATAAGTATCGCGCTTGGTTAGAAGTTGAAATTTTAGCCGCAGAAGCTTGGGCTGAGTTAGGAGAAATCCCAAAAGAAGATGTTATCAAAATCCGTAAAAATGCCAAAATCAATATCGATCGAATTCATGAAATTGAAATGGATACCAAACATGATGTTGTGGCATTTACAAGAGCAGTCGCTGAAACATTAGGCCCTGAATCAAAATGGGTTCATTATGGCTTAACTTCAACCGATGTCGTTGATACTGCGTTAGGATATTTGCTTAAACAAGCCAACCAAATCTTATTAAAAGACATAGAAAATTTTCTGCAAGTGTTAAAAGAAAAAGCGATAGAACATAAATATACCGTCATGATGGGGCGAACCCATGGCGTTCATGCTGAACCAACAACCTTTGGACTTAAGATGGCCCTATGGTATAGTGAAATGAAGCGAAACTTGGAACGGTTTAAACAGGCAATGGATGAGGTTGGTTATGGGAAAATTTCTGGCGCAGTGGGTACATTTGCGAATATCCCTCCTTTTATTGAGGAGTATGTGTGTAAAAAATTAGGCTTGAAACCTGCACCGATTTCGACCCAAACCTTGCAGCGTGATCGTCATGCGGAATATATGGCGACACTAGCTTTGATTGCTACATCATTAGAGAAGTTCGCTACGGAAATCAGAGGATTACAAAAGTCAGAGACAAGGGAAGTAGAGGAATTCTTTAGCAAAGGACAAAAAGGATCATCGGCAATGCCGCATAAACGAAATCCGGTTGGTTCAGAGAATATCAGCGGGTTAGCACGGGTTTTACGAGGCTATATGGTTTCCGCTTATGAAAATGTCTCATTATGGCATGAACGTGATATATCCCATTCATCGGTCGAACGAATTATTCTTCCCGACGCGACAACATTGTTAAATTATATGCTTCGCCGTTTTAGCAATATCGTGAAAAATCTCACTGTTTTCCCTGAGAATATGAAACGAAACATGGAAAGAACTTTTGGTTTGATCTATTCACAACGGGTTTTACTTAGCTTAATCAATAAAGGATTAAAAAGAGAAGAAGCTTATGATCTCGTACAAAGAAAGGCGATGCAATCCTGGGAAGAACAAAAATCTTTTAAAGAATTACTGAAAGAGGAAAAAAACATCCAAAATCTTTTAACAGAAGAAGAACTGAATGAATGCTTCGACTATCATTACCATCTGAAAAATGTAGACTTCCTTTTTAAACGTGTTGGTATAGGAGAATAGATTGTTCTTAAAAAGAGGGAAGCGATTTAGGGGAGAAACTCTGATCGTTCTCCTCTTTCAAATAAAAAAACGTGAGAGGAGAATTTATATGGAGAAGAAAGAATTGGTCTATGAGGGAAAAGCAAAAAAAATTTTTTATACGGATCACGAAAACTACTATTGGGTTGAATATAAAGATGATGCAACTGCTTTTAATGGTGAAAAACGGGGAACTATTGTAGGAAAAGGAGAGCTAAACAATCGAATTAGTTCCATCTTTTTCACACTATTAGCAGAACAAGGGATTGAAAACCATTTTGTAAAGTTATTGTCTCCTACAGAGCAATTAGTAAGGAAGGTAAGGATCATTCCTATCGAAGTTGTCATCCGCAATCTTGCCGCTGGCTCCCTTGCCAAACGTCTTGGTTTGGAAGAAGGAACACCACTCCGTCACCCAGTTATTGAATTTTATTATAAAGATGATGAGCTAGGAGATCCAATGATCAACTCCTCCCATATCTCTGTCCTTCAACTTGCTACGCAAGAACAATTAGAAGAAATGAAAACGATCAGTCTTCGTGTCAACCAAATCTTAACCCGCTATCTAGAAAAAAGAGAAGTCCTTCTTGTCGATTTCAAATTGGAGTATGGCATAACACCAGATGCAAAGTTATTACTAGCCGATGAAATCTCTCCTGATACCTGTCGTTTCTGGGATGCAAACTCCAAAGAAAAGCTGGATAAAGATCGATTCCGTCGTGATTTAGGGAATGTCGAAGAAGCTTATCAAGAAATTTTAAAACGATTAGGGGGAGAGGTTCATGTTTAATGCCAAAGTGTACATTACCTTAAAAAACGGAATTTTAGATCCCCAAGGGAAGGCGGTAAAAGGTGCATTACAATCATTAGGTTATGATGAAGTGAATGATGTCCGTATCGGTAAATTTATTGAATTACAGTTGAATACAGGTCAGAGAGAAGTTGCCGAGGAACGAATCAAAGAAATGTGTGAGAAACTATTAGCCAATCTAGTGATTGAAGATTACCAATATCAACTAGAAGAGGTGGCATCATGAGATTTGCAGTTATCGTCTTTCCTGGTTCGAATTGTGACTCTGATATGTACCAAGCGATTGAAGATGTGTTAGGTGAACCTGTAGATTATGTCTGGCATGAAGACGATGATCTTCAAGCTTATGATGGGATTCTTCTACCTGGTGGTTTTTCTTATGGAGATTATTTGCGTTCCGGAGCGATCGCCCGCTTTGCTCCGATTATGAAACAAGTGGAAAAGGCGGCGCAAGAAGGGAAACTTGTGTTAGGCGTTTGTAACGGATTTCAAATTCTTTTAGAAGCAGGCCTTTTGCCAGGTGCAATGAAACGAAATGATAGTCTTCAATTTATTTGTTCTACTGAAACCATCATTGTTGAAAATAACCAAACCCCTTTTACTTTAGAATATGAAAAAGGGGAGGAAATTCAAATTCCAATTGCCCATGGCGAAGGAAACTATTATTGCGATGAGAGAGTACTAGAAGAATTACAAGCAAATCAGCAAATTGTATTTCGCTATAAAAAAAATCCAAATGGATCTGTGGATGATATTGCAGGCATTATCAATAAACAGGGGAATGTATTGGGAATGATGCCACACCCTGAACGGGCGGTATCCGAAATATTAGGTACTACGGACGGAAAGCGGTTGTTTCAGTCGATCTTACGTTATTGGAGGGAACACTATGATTCTTGAACCGACTCCAGAGGAAATTGCGAAGGAAAAGGTTTATCTTGATTTGGGCCTGAAGGAAGTAGAATATGAACGAATTATTCGATTAATAGGGAGAAAGCCGAATTATTTAGAACTAGGCTTATTTAGTGTGATGTGGTCTGAGCATTGTAGTTATAAGACATCAAAACCCATCTTGAAGAGGTTTCCAACGGAAGGATCTAGAGTATTGCAAGGTCCTGGTGAAGGTGCAGGAATCGTGGACATTGGAGACAATCAAGCAGTTGTATTTAAAATTGAGAGTCACAACCATCCTTCAGCCATTGAACCTTATCAAGGAGCAGCAACAGGAGTAGGTGGGATCATTCGGGATGTTTTTTCAATGGGAGCGCGGCCAATTGCTCTATTAAATTCTCTACGTTTTGGCCCTTTAACTGATGAACGGGTGAAATACCTTTTTCGTAATGTCGTTGCAGGAATTGCTGGTTACGGTAATAGCATGGGAATTCCAACGGTTGGTGGGGAAACGATCTTTGAGGAATCGTACAAAGGAAATCCTTTGGTAAATGCGATGTGTGTAGGGCTAATCGAACATCGTCAAATAAAAAAAGGACTTGCTAAGGGAATTGGTAACTCTGTGATGTACGTTGGAGCTAGTACGGGGCGAGATGGGATTCACGGAGCAACTTTTGCGTCAGAGGAACTTACAGAAGATTCGGAATCTAAACGTCCAGCAGTTCAAGTAGGGGATCCTTTCATGGAAAAACTACTATTAGAAGCGACGTTAGAATTGCTAGAGTTAGGAATCGTTGAGGGAATCCAAGATATGGGTGCTGCTGGGTTAACCAGCTCTAGCTCTGAAATGGCAAGTAAAGCTGGAAATGGGATCGAACTTGATCTATCAAAAGTTCCAAGACGAGAACCCAATATGACGCCTTATGAGATCATGTTATCAGAATCTCAGGAACGAATGTTAATCGTTGTGAAAAAAGGAAAAGAGGAAGAAGTGAAACGAGTATTTGATAAATGGGGGTTATATTCTGCAGTCATTGGCCGAGTTACAGATGATGGGTTTTATCGTCTAATTGAAGATGGTAAGGTGGTTGCAGAGATTCCTGTGCGAGCATTAGTAGATGAAGCACCTATTTATCATTTGCCAGCGAAAGAGCCGGATTACTACCAACAAAATCAGAAAATAGAACGAATCAATACTCCGACTTTTGATGATCTTAATTCTGTCTTACTAGATCTTCTCTCAACCCCAAATCTTGCGAGTAAGGAATGGGTATACCGCCAATATGATCACATGGTCCGTACGAGTACAGCAGTTCCACCAGGAAGTGATGCAGCTGTGATTACCATTCGAGGAACGGAAAAAGCGTTAGCGATGACAACGGATGGAAATGGTCGATATATTTATCTTGATCCGTATATTGGTGGAGCAATTGCCGTTGCCGAAGCCGCACGGAATGTTGTCTGTTCTGGAGCAGAGCCTTTAGCCATTACAGATGGAATCAATTTCGGGAATCCCGAAAAACCAGAGGTATTTTGGCAATTTCAAAAAGCTGTCGATGGCATGAGCAAAGCTTGTAAGATACTTGGAACTCCAGTAATAGGAGGAAATGTAAGTTTTTATAATGAAACCAATGGGACAGCAATCTATCCTACACCAATCGTTGGAATGGTCGGTTTGATCCATGATACGAAACATATTACAACTCAAGGATTTAAAGAAATTGGAGATCGAATTCTATTGCTAGGCGAGACCTATGATGAATTAGGTGGTTCAGAGTTTCAAAAATATGCGACTGAAAAGATAGAAGGGAAACCACCACGAATCGATTTGTTACAAGAGAAAAAGGTTCAGCAGGTTGTATACCAAGCGATTCAAGAAGGGCTTGTTCACTCTGCCCATGATGTAAGTGATGGTGGTCTCGCTATTGCGATCGCTGAATCTTGTATTGCCGGGAAATTAGGAGCAAAGATTTCTTTACACGGAGAGTTGAAAAAAGAAAGTTACCTATTTAGTGAAAGTCAATCACGCGTCCTCCTTTCGGTTGCGTCGAATGATGTAGAGAAAGTAAGAACTATTGCCCAGGAAATAGGCGTTTCTTGTCAAGATATCGGGAATGTGCAGCCAGCAATCCTTGATATTCGCTATAACGATCAAAAGGTGGTTTACCTCACCATAGATGAGATAACAAAAGTTTGGGAGGAGGCTATTCCATGTTTGATGAGTTAATACTTGATAAGATGAATGAAGAGTGTGGAGTTTTTGGGGTCTACAACCATCCAGGTACACCCCAATTCATCTATTATGGACTCCATGCACTTCAACATCGAGGACAAGAAAGTGCAGGAATTGTAACTTCGAATCGACAATCTTTTACTTTTCATCGTGGAATGGGCCTTGTTACTGAAGTTTTTCAAACGAAGGAATTGGAACAACTGAGAGGAACGATGGGAATCGGACATGTTCGTTATTCAACAACGGGAGCAAGTTCTTTACAAAATGCACAACCCCTTGTATTTAACTACCATGATGGCCAATTAGCGATTGCAACTAATGGCAATCTCGTAAATGCCACACAAATTCGTCGACAGTTAGAAAGACAGGGATCGATTTTTCAGACGACAAGTGATACAGAAGTGATTGCGCATTTAATCGCAAGGTCAATGTATGACAACATCGAAGACGCGGTTAAAGAAGCTTTAGGCATGATTAAGGGAGCTTACGCTTTATTGATTATGACGAATGATAAATTGATCGCTGCTCTTGATCCTAATGGCCTACGTCCACTTGTATTAGGAAAAATTGAGGAAGGGTATGTATTATCATCTGAGACCTGCTCTTTTGATGCCATTGGTGCTGAATATATTCGTGATATCGATCCAGGAGAAATGTTGATTTTTGATCGAGAGGGAATGACGTCGAAACGTTTTACCTTGCAAACACGTAAAGCAATATGCAGTTTTGAATACATCTATTTCGCTAGACCAGATAGTGATATCAACGGGATAAATGTTCATTTAGCAAGAAAACGGTTAGGCAAACGTTTAGCAGAAGAACATCCTGTAGAAGCAGACGTAGTGACTGGAGTTCCTGATTCTAGCATATCTGCTGCCATTGGTTATGCAGAAGCAACGGGGATTCCGTATGAATTAGGACTTATCAAAAATCGTTATGTTGGACGTACCTTTATTCAACCAAGTCAAGAACTTCGCGATAAAGGTGTAAAGATGAAGTTGAGTGCAGTCAGGAAGGTTGTCGAAAATAAACGAGTTGTCATGATCGATGACTCAATCGTTCGTGGGACAACTAGTGGTCGAATCGTTCGGATGCTACGAGAAGCGGGAGCAAAGGAAGTCCATGTACGAATTAGTTCCCCCCCAGTCAAAAATCCTTGTTTTTATGGAATTGATACGTCATCGAGAGAAGAATTAATTGCCGCAACGAAAAATGTTGAAGAGGTTCGTCAATATATTGGTGCTGATTCCTTAGCTTTCCTTAGTATTGAAGGGATGTTAGATGCAATTGGGCGGGAGAGGCTGGATTCTTCTCACGGTTATTGTTTGGCTTGTTTTAATTCGGAATATCCAACAGAGGTTTATGACGGTTTACTAATCGGACAAAATAGAGAAATGATCCAGGTGGGGGAAGAATGATGAGGGACTTGTACAAAGAAGCAGGAGTGGATATTCAAGCAGGTAATGAAACAGTTCGAAGAATCTCTAATCATGTACGAAAAACATTTCGAAAAGAAGTACGAACGGATTTAGGAGGTTTTGGCGGATTATTTGCCTTACCGATTGATAAATATAGGCGACCAATTTTGGTCTCAGGTACAGATGGTGTAGGTACCAAGTTGAAGATTGCCTATGAAATGAATCGACATAATACTATTGGGATTGATGCGGTTGCCATGTGCGTCAATGATATTCTCGTTTACGGCGCTGAACCATTATTTTTCTTAGATTATTTAGCAACAGGCAAGCTTCTTCCTGAACAAGCTGAACAAGTTGTATCGGGAATTGTTGAAGGATGTCTACAAGCAAATTGTTCCCTAATTGGCGGGGAAACGGCGGAAATGCCGGGAATCTATCAAAATAGTGAATATGATGTGGCTGGATTTGTTGTTGGGGTTGTGGAGGAAGATCAAATCATTGATGGAAGTTCAATTAAACATGGGGATGTACTTATTGGTCTTGCTTCAAATGGCCTTCATAGTAATGGTTTTTCTCTTGTTCGTTATCTTTTATTTGAGAAACATCATTACCGTCTTACTGATCTGATTGAGGAGTTAGGAAATCAACAACTTGGAGTAGAGTTGCTTAAGCCTACACGAATTTATGTGAAACCGATCTTAAAAATGTTAGAAGAAGTCTCGATCAAAGGAATGGTTCACATCACTGGTGGAGGTTTTATCGAAAATATTCCCAGAGTAATACCCAAAGGATTACAAGCCAATATACAGTTAGGTTCTTGGGACGTCCCAGCGATTTTTTCGTTTCTTCAAAGATTAGGAGACTTGCGGCAAGAGGAGCTTTATCGAACTTTTAATATGGGAATTGGCTTTATTTTGATTGTATCTAAGGAGGAGCAAGAAAAGGTAATTCAACTTGCGGGAATGTTTGGAGAAAAAGCTTATGTAATTGGTGAAATTATGGAAGGGAATCAAGGAGTAAATCTTCTGGGTGAAAAACAATGAATCAAATTGCTGTATTTGCCTCTGGTAATGGTTCTAACTTTCAAAGCCTTATTGATGCTGAAAAAAGAGGAGAGTTACAAGCTCAGGTCAAGTTATTAGTCACGGATCGACCTGACTCTTATGTAGTTTTTAGAGCAAAACGAGAAGGAATACCTGTATTTGCATTTCGCCCGAAGGAATTTGAAAATAAGTCTCAGTATGAAAAAGTGATCATTCAAAAATTACAAGAATTCCAGATCGATTTTATCGTTTTAGCAGGTTATATGCGAATTGTAGGAAAGGATTTATTAGAGGCATATCCCAATCGAATCATTAACCTCCACCCTTCATTACTTCCAGCTTTTCCAGGGAAAAATGCGATAGAACAAGCCTATCTTTATGGAGTGAAATGGACGGGTGTTACCGTACATTTTGTGGATGCAGGGATTGATACAGGACCTATTCTCTTACAAGAAGTGGTTGAGATTCGAGACGAAGATACGATTGAAACATTAGAAGAACGAATTCATCAAGTCGAACATCAACTTCTGGTGAAGGCCGTGAACCTTGTTTTTGATCCATCTTATCAATTTATTGAAAGAGCAAAATGATTAAGGGAGGACAAGTGAGATGAGCAAAAAAAGAGCGTTAATCAGCGTATCCGATAAAAGTGGAATTATTGACTTTGCAAAGGAACTAGCAACACTAGACTATGAGATTATCTCAACTGGTGGTACCAAAAGAACTTTAGAAGAAGCAGGAATACCTGTACAATCCATTTCAGAAATTACAGGATTTCCAGAAATTATGGACGGTCGGGTGAAAACATTACATCCCAATATTTTTGCTGGCTTACTTGCGATCAGGGAGAATAGCAGCCATATGCAACAAATCAAAGAACAAAATATTCAACCGATTGATCTCGTCGTTGTGAATCTCTATCCATTTAAGGAAACTATTTCAAAACCTAACGTAACATTTGAAGAAGCGATTGAGAACATTGATATTGGTGGACCATCGATGCTACGTGCTGCAGCAAAGAATCATCAAGATGTTGTTGTTATTGTTGACCCTGAAGACTATCAACTGGTTCTAAAAATGATTAAAGAAAATAGAAATGTGGATCTTCGCACGAGAAAACAACTTGCCTTAAAGGTATTCCAACATACTGCTGCTTATGACACGATCATTGCTAAGTACCTTGCTGAACAACTCGAAGTGGATGCACCGGAACAATTAACGCTAACTTTTGAAAAAGTACAAGATTTACGTTATGGTGAAAATCCTCATCAAAAAGCTAGTTTTTATCGCCAAAGTTTAGCGAAGGAAGGACTAGCCTTTGCTAAACAATTACATGGTAAAGAACTATCTTATAACAATATTCAAGATACCAATGCAGCATGGGAGATCGTTAAAGAATTCACTGAGCCAGTGGTTGTTGCGGTGAAACATATGAATCCATGTGGAGTCGGAATCGGAGAGAATCTACTTGAGGCCTTTACACATGCTTATGAAGCCGATCCGGTTTCTATCTTTGGTGGAATCATTGCTACAAATCAGATCATTGATGAAGAAACAGCAAAGAAATTAAAGGAAATTTTCTTAGAAGTCATCATTGCACCTGGTTTTGAAGAAAAAGCGTTAGAGATATTAACGACAAAGAAGAACCTTCGTTTGTTAGAGTTAAAAGAAGAACAATCCAATCCAAAAGCGAAAAAAATGGTATCTGTTTTAGGTGGATTATTGGTTCAGGATCAAGACTTGCGTCCATTAATGGATGAGGATTTAACCGTAGTCACGAAAAAGACACCAACCAAAGAAGAAATGGAGCAATTACGTTTTGCTTGGAAAGTGGTGAAGCATGTGAAGTCCAATGCGATTGTTTTGGTGAAAGGAAAACAAACCATTGGTGTTGGGGCAGGACAGATGAATCGTGTTGGAGCTGCAAAAATTGCAATTGAACAGGCAGGAGAAAAGGCGAAAGGCTCAGTTATGGCTTCAGATGCGTTTTTCCCGATGCCAGACACGGTGGAAGAAGCAGCGAAAGCGGGAATTACTGCCATTATTCAACCTGGTGGATCGATTCGTGATCAGGATTCAATTGATGAAGCAGATAAACATGGGATTGCTATGGTGTTTACAGGAATACGCCATTTTAAACATTAATTTATCTAAAGTGAATGACAAACCTTAGAATAAGACTTAAGAGAATGAAATAAACAAGACATAAAAGATTGGAGAAAGGAGGTATGGGTGGATGAAGGTATTAGTGGTTGGCCAAGGTGGACGGGAACACGCTTTGGTGAAAGCGATCAAACGGAGCAAAAAAGTAGAGAGGATCTACTGTGCACCGGGAAATGGTGGTATTGAGCAAGATGCTATCTGTTTGCCGATCCAAGAAGACGATTTTCCAAGATTAGTTGAGGCCGTACAACAATATCAAATTGATCTCACAGTAGTAGGTCCAGAAAATCCACTTCATGCAGGAATTGTCGACTATTTTCAAGAACGAGGTTTGCCCATTATTGGTCCAAGCAAGGTAGCGGCAAGAATTGAAGCAAGTAAGTCCTTTGCCAAAAAATTAATGGCTAAATATAACATTCCAACAGCAGATTATCAAGTATTCGATCACGCAGAAGCTGCGATAGAGTATGTCAAAGAAAAGGGTGCTCCGATTGTGATTAAAGCGGATGGTCTCGCAGCAGGAAAAGGAGTCGTGGTGGCCAATACTGTGGATGAAGCAATAATAGCGATCCAAAATATGATGGAACAGCAAATTTTTGGAACCGCGGGACAAAAAATTGTAATTGAAGAGTTTCTCGAAGGTGAAGAATTAACAGTGATGTCCTTTGTTGATGGTGAGCACTTCATCATGATGGAACCTGCTCAAGATCATAAACCTATATTCGATGGAGACAAAGGGCCCAACACAGGTGGAATGGGTAGTTATTCTCCTGTTCCGCAAATGGGGCAGGAATTATTGCATCGGGTCCGAGAACAGATAATAAAGCCAATTATTGCTGGCATGGCAAATGAAGGGTATCCATTTAAGGGAATTCTTTACGCAGGCTTAATGATGACAAAAAGTGGCCCAAAAGTCATTGAATTTAATGCACGGTTTGGCGATCCCGAAACTCAGGTCATTTTACCTCGACTGAAAACGGATCTTATCGATATCTTTACGGCGATTCAGAATGGTACATTAGATCAACTTCAACTAGAATGGGATCAGCAAGCAGCGGTGTGTGTCATCATGTCTTCCAAAGGTTATCCAGGAGATTATGAAAAAGGAAAACCAATCAAAATCAACGAAACTCTTCTGCCAAAGCAAACGGAAATCTATCTGGCAGGTGTAAGAAGAGAGCAAGGCCATCTGCTTACAAACGGTGGTAGAGTACTTGGGGTTACGGCACTAGGAACAACGATACAGGAAGCGAAAGAGCGTGCCTATCAAGGAGTCCAAGCAATTTCTTTTGAAGGAGCACATTACCGAACAGATATCGCAAACAAAGCGATATATAAATAGAATTAATAAAGGGGATGACCTTATTAAAGGAAGTTTTCGTTACTTTTGGGTCAGCCCCTTTACTGTTTTCTCCGTTGTTTTTTATCCTCAATCTCTTCATCCTTATAATACGCATAACCAATTGCAAGCAATGAACCTCCAATTAGAATCCATAGAAAAGCGGTATCATATAACCATCCTAAATATGTGGGCATTTTCACTCACCTTTTATTTTTTTTATTTGTGTTGTTATTTTTCAGCAATAACCTGTCATTTATTCCGAAAACATTTTTATCCTATTGTGATATTTTTCACAGATTTTATATTGAAAATTGAATAAAGTAAATGGTGGAGAAAGAGTAAAAATGTATATATGAAAACAACCATATTAAACAATCTTTAAAATTTAGAAAGGGAGAGAAGAGCAGGCATGAGTATGTTTTGTTACCAATGTCAAGAAACAGCTAAGAATGAAGGCTGTACAGTGATTGGAGTATGTGGAAAAACAGATGAAGTGGCCAACTTGCAAGATTTACTCATCTATTTATTAAAAGGAATCTCTATATATGGAGAGAAAGCAAGAGAATTAGGAATTTATGATGAAAAAACTAGTATCTTCATCGCAAAAAGCTTATTCTCCACAATTACGAATGTGAATTTTGATCCAGTTGTGTTTGACAATTTGATCAAAGAAGCTTTAGTCGTTCGTGAAAATATGAGAAATAAATTCTTGGTGGCCTATGAAGCAAAATATGGAAAGGTTTTTGACGAAGAACTACCTGAAATGGCCACATGGTATAGCGATGATGTCGTTGAATTCCGGAAAAAAGGGGAAGAAGTTGGCGTCTTAGAGACAGAAAATGAGGATATTCGTTCCTTAAGGGAGCTTTTAACTTATGGTCTCAAAGGAATTGCAGCCTATGTTGAACATGCGAACGTATTAAATGAAAGAGATCCAGAGATCTTTGCATTTATTCAAGAAGGGTTAGCAGCAACAACTGATGATTCACTATCTGCAGATGATTTGGTGGCTATTGTCATGAAAGCTGGTTCTGTTGCTGTAAAAGCAATGGCGCTTCTTGATAAGGCAAACACAGAAACCTATGGTCATCCTGAGCCAACAAAAGTCAATATTGGAGTTCGAAATCGTCCGGGTATCTTAATTAGTGGTCATGACCTAAAAGACTTAGAAGAACTTCTTGAACAAACAAAAGGGACGGGTGTAGATGTGTACACACATGGTGAAATGCTACCAGCCAACTCCTATCCATTCTTTAAAAAATATGATCATTTCGTAGGAAACTATGGAAATTCTTGGTGGGAGCAAACCCGTGAATTTGAAGCCTTTAATGGTCCAATTCTAATGACCACGAACTGTTTAGTACCTCCAAAAGGAAGCTATTCTGATCGTGTATATACAACAGGTGTTGTTGGCTTCCCAGGATTAAAACATATTCCTGATCGTAAACCGGGTGAGAAAAAAGACTTCTCCGAAATTATTCAACATGCGTTGAAATGTGAACCACCAACACCTATTGAAGAAGGTACGATTATGGGTGGTTTCGCACGAAATGCAGTTTTAAGTGTAGCTGACAAAGTGGTTGACGCTGTACAAACGGGTAAGATTAAACAATTTGTCGTCATGGCAGGTTGTGAAGGTAGACACAAAACGAGAGAATATTATACAAGTTTAGCAAAAGAGTTACCAAATGATACAGTTATTTTAACAGCAGGTTGTGCAAAATATCGTTACAATAAATTAAATCTCGGGGAAATCAATGGAATTCCACGTGTCTTAGATGCAGGACAATGTAATGATTCTTATTCCTTAGTTGTCATTGCTCAAAAATTAGTAGAAGCGACTGGCGTAAAAGATATTAATGAACTTCCACTTTCCTATGATATTGCATGGTATGAGCAAAAAGCGGTGGCAGTATTACTTGCGCTTCTTTACCTCGGTGTAAAAGGGATCCGTTTAGGCCCAACACTACCAGCATTTATTTCACCTGGTGTATTAAAAGTATTAGTTGAAAAATTTGATATTAAACCGATTGGTTCTGTAGAAGAAGATCTAAAAGCGATTATGGCAGGTGTCTAATCGAGCGATTTGCCTCTATTTAAGTCGAGTAGGTTTGCAAACTTACTCGACTTTTTTACCGCATAAGGAAGTTTAACTTCATTTAAATTTAAATTAATAAAGCAAAGTTAAACTTGAACGATCGGCATAAAAAACTTCCGCTAAAGAAGGGCTCGACTACGTCTTCGAAAGGACTTCGATGGAAGTTTTTTTATTTATGTTGATAGAGAAGGAAAATTTTTCTTTAGGGCGAATTGAATTGAAAGGATAGTAAAGGGGAGAGGTGGATATTGCCGTGAAAAAGATCGTGATCGTTATTCTTAGTCTATTACTTTTCGGTTCATTTGTCGGTTGTGCAAAACAATCAACACCCCAAACACAGTCTTCAGAAAATAAGGAACAAGTAGAGCAGATAAATCCTGAACCGGGAAAACCGATTCATTATGCACCGTTGACAGGATTACCCGTAGATCATGAGCTTAATCAAAGATTGATTGGAGTGATGATTAATAATCATTCAAAAGCGAGACCACAAAGTGGATTGAACCAAGCGGATATCGTCTACGAAATCCTTGCTGAAGGAATGATTACTCGTTTTCTAGCAGTCTATCAGAGTCAAGAGCCAGAAATCATTGGCCCTGTTCGAAGTATTCGTCCTTATTATTTAGATATTATGAAAGGATTAGATGCACTGATTGTTCATGCCGGAGCAAGTGATGAAGCCGATGCAATATTAAAAAGAGGATCACTACCTGATGTTGATGGTCTAGTGGGAGAGGGAAGATATTTTTGGCGAGCAAAGTTTCGGAAGGCACCTCACAATTTGTATACAAGTACAGAGAAAATTAAACAATATGCTAGTGATCATGGATATCGCTTAGTAGGAGAGATTCCATCTATTCTATTTTTAAAAGAAGAAGATATTGTAACAGGTCAGCCGGCAAAAAATATCTCAATTGAATACTATCCAAAGTATATTGTTGGCTATCAATATGATGAAGCGACAAAGTTATATAAACGCACCATCAATCAACAACCACATACAGATTTAGAAACAAAAGAACAATTAACTGCAAGAAATGTACTTGTGATCCGAGCAAAACATTGGTCAATTGGCAACACAAAAAGAGGAATTGATATTGATGGTCAAGGTAAAGGATATTTATTCCAAAACGGTGTAGGAAAAGCGATTGATTGGAAAATGCAAAATGGAATGATTCGGGCTTATGTCAATGGTGTGGAACAGGGATTATATCCAGGAAAAACATGGATTATCGTGGTCGAACCACAAACCCATGTCTCCTATCAATAGACAATTTATTGTTTTAGTGTATGAAATTATGTTATAATAGAACAAAGATGTAACCGCTTGCACTTTTTGCCTATAAAGTATAGAAGTCCTCTGGAAACACTATTTTTTTTTACGGGAATGTGGTAATCTATTGACGTGAGGTGAGAGAATCGTGCCATTTGACAAATTGAAAGATAAAACGGTTGATCAGTTATTTGAATCGATCTTAAAATTAGAAACACTTGAAGAGGCCTATCGTTTTTTTGATGATTTAATGACGGTGAATGAGATTCAATCCTTAGCACAACGCCTTGAAGTGGCTCGAATGTTGATGAAAGGTTATACGTATAACCAAATTGAAACAGAGACAGGCGCAAGTACAGCTACAATATCCAGAGTGAAAAGATGCCTCAATTATGGGAACGATGGTTATAAAATGGTTTTAGATCGGTTGACATTTGATAAACCAGAAATCAAACAAATAGACTAATAGACTAAAATTCTGGGGGAGAGTAGTCATATCTACTCTCTTTTTTCATCATAGCTGAAGTTGACCATTTGACCCATTTTATCCCGTTCGCTTTCTGATTTCTACCTTCTGAGAAAAACTTATTAATATGATATATTTTTATTTACAGGAGGAAACAATGAATCATTCATTCTTATCAAGTTTAAAACACATGTTCAAACTAGATCCCAATCGACCGATTACAGAAAATCAAATAGAACAATTATGTCATACAGAAACGGGTGCCATTATAGTTGGTGGTACCCTAGGGGTGACATATGAAGATTCTCAGGCTCTTTTAAAACAGATTCGAATGCACGGTAAAATCGCAATTCAAGAAATCTCCAATTTACAAGCGATTGTACCTGGTTTTGATTACTATTTTATTCCCCTTGTTGTCAATGCTCAAGATCCAAAATGGATTCTAAATGTTCATCATGAAGCCTTAAAGCGTTATGGAGAATGGGTGAACTGGAATCAAGTCTTTGTGGAAGGTTATATTATTCTTAATGAGGATTCGTCCGTAGCAAAATTAACGAAAAGCAAAGTTCCAACTGAATTAGAGGATGTTTTGGCTTATGCTAGAATAGTGGATCAGATGTTGCGACTACCGATACTCTATGTTGAATACAGTGGGAAATATGGTAATCCGGATTGGTTAAAAGCGATTCAACAGATCGTAGAATATTCACAAATCTTTTACGGTGGTGGTATTCATTCGTATGAAAAAGCAGTCGAGATGAGCCAATATGCCCATACGATTATTGTTGGAAATCTGATTTACGAAGACTTTCCTACTGCATTAAAAACAGTACCGGTTAAAGGGGTTTCTTATACACAAATTGAAGAATGAGGTGGAGCAATTGAAATACAATACCAAATTATTCTTACAACGAAAACGAAGAAAGCGGCTGGAACAGGGGCATCCTTGGGTCTTTCAAAGCGAAGTAGAGCGAATTGAAGGAGAACTATCTCAAGGGCAAATTGTCCAGATTGTGAACCATCAAGGTGTATTTCTGGCACTTGGCTATGCCAACCCAAAATCACAGATTATTGCAAGAGTGCTCAGCTATCATCCAGATGAAATGGTTGATGCTTCTTTCTTTATTCGACGAATTCAACAAGCGAAAGAGTATCGTCACCGATTTTTACCCGGTGTTAAATCATACCGAGCTATTTATGGGGAAGCCGATTTCTTACCTGGCCTCATTGTTGATAAGTATGAAGATTATCTTGTCGTTCAGATTCTTTCTTATGGGATGGAACGTTTAAAACCATATATATTAGAAGGCCTTCTCACGGTTTTTAAACCTAAGGGAATCTATCTTCGTAATGATGTACCTGTTCGCGAATTGGAAGGTTTGCAGCAAGAGACAGGTATTTGGTATGGAGAGGTTCCACGACATGTTGAGATCACCGAAAATAATTTACATATCTTGGTTGATGTATATGAAGGTCAAAAGACGGGCTATTTTTTTGACCAACGGGAAAACCGTGCTGCATTAAAGCCGTTAATGAGAGGATGGGGAGAGAAGGGAACGGAAGGAGCAGAAGTTCTCGACTGTTTTTCTCATACTGGAGGTTTTGCCATTCATGCGGCCCATTATGGGGCAAAGGAAGTTACAGCTGTTGATATTTCAGAGCTAGCCATTGAGACAGCAAAACGCAATGCTGAATTAAACGGTTTAGAAGATCGGATTCAATTCGAAGTGGCCAATGTCTTTGACTTTTTACGAGAAAAAGAAAAAGAAGGGCGACAATATGATGTGGTCATTCTAGACCCACCTGCTTTTGCGAAATCGAGATCTGCTGTCAAAGGAGCCTATCGGGGTTATAAAGAGATTAATTTAAGAGGAATGAAGCTACTGAGAGAAGGAGGCTTTCTCATTACGGCAAGTTGTTCTTACCATATGACCCCCGATTTATTTGTACAGATGGTTCAAGATGCCGCTTCCGATGCCCATAAAATTCTACGTCCAGTCACCTTTGTAGGAGCAGGAAAAGATCATCCCGAAATCGCAGGTGTCGATGAAGGGCATTATCTTAAGTTTGCGATTTATGAAGTAAGAAGCAGAGGATAACTGATGTATAGGCTTGTATGTTCTAACGCTACTCCGATTCCTTGCGGTTTTCCGTGAATAAACAGATGGAGGGAAAATTCGCTCGCAAAAGTCGTAGCTTATAGAACATACAAAGATGATATAGGCTTGTATGTTCTAACGCTACTCCGATTCCTTGCGGTTTTCCGTGAATAAACAGATGGAGGGAAAACTCGCTCGCAAAAGTCGTAGCTTATAGAACATACAAAGATGATATAGGCTTGTATGTTCTAACGCTACTCCGATTCCTCGCGGTTTTCCATGAATAAACAGACGGAGGGAAAACTCGCTCGCAAAAGTCGTAGCTTATAGAACATACAAGCCTTTTATTTCAGTATGCTTCGGCATTTATTCTACAAGAAAATCAATCGATTGATTGAACGAATAGGGATGATTCGATATAATTTGAAAAGAGAGATCAGAAACGAACAAATGTGCTTATGATGTTGATTGATTGGAAGAATGAATGGAAGGGTGAAACCATGACACAAACCCAAGCGGCAGATATTTTTGCAGGATTAAATCCTCAACAAAAAAAAGCAGTTGAAACGATAAATGGGCCCATTCTCGTATTAGCGGGAGCAGGTAGTGGGAAAACGAAAGTCTTAACGCACCGAATTGCGAATCTCATTCAAAAAGGAGTATCTCCTTGGAATATATTAGCGATTACCTTTACCAATAAAGCAGCTAGAGAGATGAAAGAAAGGGTTGTTCGCCTGGTTGGGCCGAATGCGGAAGAAATCTGGATCTCTACTTTTCACTCAATGTGTGTTCGCATCTTACGTCGAGATATTCACCGTCTGGATTACTCGAATAACTTCACCATTCTTGATGCAGGGGATCAACTTACCGTTGTCAAACAGATTATGAAGGAATTAAATATCGATACGAAAAAGACCGACCCAAAAGCGGTTCTAGCGACGATTAGTCAAGCCAAAAACGAACTAAAAACACCAGAACAGTATGGTAGATTAGCTGGAGATTATTTTAGTCAAAAGGTCTTATCCATCTATGAAAAATACCAAGAACGTCTGAAAGCCAATCAATCGGTTGACTTTGATGATCTCATCATGTTAACGGTTCAATTATTTCAAAAAAACCCGGAAGTATTGGACTACTATCAACGAAAGTTTCAATATATCCATATCGACGAATATCAAGACACGAACCGAGCTCAATATGTTTTAGTTCGGATGCTGGCTGATTATTATCAAAATATCTTTGTCGTTGGTGATACCGATCAATCGATCTACAAATGGCGAGGAGCCGATATTCAAAATATCTTAAACTTTGAAGAGGACTATCCCAAAGCTCGGTTGATCAAATTGGAACAAAATTATCGCTCAACAAAAAATATCTTAAAAGCAGCCAATGCCGTTATTGAGAATAATACCCAACGAAAGCCCAAAAATCTTTGGACAGAAAACCCAGAAGGAAATAAATTGACCCTTTATGAATCCATGAATGAACATGACGAAGCTTACTTTATTGCCAAAGTGATTCAAGAAGGGATTCACAAAGGGAAAAGTTATCAAGACTATGCGGTTTTATACCGAACCAATGCCCAGACTCGTGTGATTGAGGAAGTGTTTGTAAAATCAAATATTCCTTATAAAATCGTCGGTGGTACCAAATTCTACGATCGAAAAGAGATTAAGGATATCCTTGCCTACTTAAGACTGATCGTGAATCCTGATGACGATATCAGCTTACGAAGAATCATTAATGTACCAAAAAGGGGAATTGGTGCGGCAACGGTGGATAAAATTGCTGAATATGCTGCTAGTCAAGGGATTTCCATGTTTCGAGCGATTGAAGTGATCGATTTCATTGGGATTGCAGCCAAAACCGCCAACAAAATTCACCAATTTGCTGATATGATTCGCGAGTTCAACCAACTGGCTGAATATCTTGGGGTTACAGAATTAACGGAAATGGTATTAGAACGTACTCAATATCGGGAAGAATTAAAAAAGGAGAATTCTATAGAAGCAGAAGGTCGTATTGAAAACATTGAAGAGTTATTATCCGTTACCATGGAATTTGAAAATCAAAACGAAGATCAATCATTGATCGCCTTTTTAACCGATCTTGCTCTTGTTTCTGATGTAGATCAGCTTGATGAAGAAGAAGTAAGTCAGGCGGGAGTTACTTTAATGACCTTGCATAGTGCGAAGGGATTAGAATTTCCTGTCGTTTTCTTAGCAGGATTAGAAGAAGGCATCTTCCCGCATAGTCGGGCGTTGTTTGAAGAAGATGAGATGGAAGAAGAACGCCGTCTCGCCTATGTCGGAATCACTAGAGCCGAACAGGAATTATATCTCACTTATGCGCAGTCTCGGATTTTATTTGGAAAGACACAAGTAAATGCTCCATCCCGTTTTATCCAAGAGATTCCTGAAGAGCTGATCCATGATATTCGCAAAGAGGAAAAGAATCAGCTGAAACAAATGAGAAAAACAACCAGCTACGATCTACAAAAACGCCCTGAACCTCGTGGCGATTGGCAAGTGGGTGATAAAGCGAAACATGGAAAATGGGGAATCGGTGTCGTTGTTTCAATCAAAGGGAACGAAGATGACCTCGAATTACAAATCGCTTTCCCTAATCCGATCGGAATTAAAAAGCTTCTGGCAAGATTTGCTCCTATTGAAAAAGTGGAGTAAGAAAGGAAGATTTGAATGGATTTAAAAGAGATTGAGAAAAAAATTGAGGATTTACGGAAGACGATTAATCAACATAATTACTCCTATTATGTATTGGATCAACCCACTATAACAGACCAAGAATATGATGAGTTAATGAGGGAATTGATTCAATTAGAAGAACAATATCCGCAATTCCAAACACCCGATTCACCGACACAAAAAGTGGGTGGACAACCTTTACCCTATTTTGAAAAAGTAGAGCATAAGGTGCCTTTATTAAGTTTAGGCAATGCTTATAATGAACAAGATCTCTATGAATTTGACCGTCGGGTAAGGCAAGTCGCAGATAACCAAGAAGTTCGCTACATGGTGGAATTAAAAATTGATGGTCTAGCCGTATCCTTAACTTATGAAAATGGCCTTTTCGTCATGGGGGCTACTCGCGGCGACGGGACGACTGGAGAGGATATTACGCAAAATTTAAAAACGATTCGTTCTCTTCCATTACGATTGAATGAACCCGTTACGATTGAGGTAAGGGGAGAAGCATATCTCCCGAAAAAAGAGTTCGAACGAATCAATCGAATACGAGAAGAACGAGGGGAACCTTTATTTGCCAATCCTCGAAATGCAGCAGCAGGATCACTACGTCAATTAGATCCCAAAATCGCTGCCGAAAGAGGTCTTGATATTTTTCTCTATGGGATTGGAACGATCGAAGGAAAAGAATTATCTTCTCATAGTGAAGGACTCAATTATCTTGAACAATTAGGATTCAAAGTAAATAAAGAACGGCGCCTCTTTACGAATATAGATGATGTTATTTCTTTTGTCAAAGAATGGACAACAAAACGTCCGACTCTTCCCTATGAGATCGATGGAATGGTTATCAAAGTGGATTCCTATCCTTTGCAACGTGCACTTGGGTTTACCGCCAAAAGTCCAAGATGGGCGATTGCCTATAAGTTTCCTGCCGAAGAGGTTGTCACGATCTTAGAAGATATTGAAGTGAATGTGGGAAGAACAGGAGTGGTTACTCCTACAGCAATATTAAAACCTGTTCACTTAGCGGGAACAACAGTCAAACGTGCATCCCTTCATAATGAAGATATCATTCGGGAAAAAGGGCTAATGATTGGTGATCATGTAATCGTGAAAAAAGCAGGAGATATCATCCCGGAAGTAGTGGCTGTTTTACCAGAAAGACGGACAGGTGATGAAAAACCTTACCATATGCCAACCCATTGTCCAGCGTGTCAAAGTGAGCTTATTCGGTTGGATGACGAAGTGGCCCTTCGTTGTATCAATCCTTCTTGCCCAGCACAAATCGTGGAAGGGATGATCCATTTCGTTTCTCGTGATGCAATGAATATAGAGGGGCTGGGTGAACGAGTTGTCATTCAGCTTTATGAAAATGGTCTTATTGAGAATGTGACCGATCTTTATACCTTAAAGCGTGAACAATTGCTGGCTCTGGAACGAATGGGAGAAAAATCGGTACAGAATCTACTAACTGCGATCGAAGCAAGCAAAGAAAATTCTTTAGAACGACTCCTTTTTGGTTTAGGAATTCGTTTGGTGGGAGCTAAAGCAGCCAAAGTATTGGCCGCTCGCTTTCAAACGATGGATCAATTGATGAAAGCCACTAAAGAAGAGTTAATGGCCATTGATGAAATTGGTCCGAAAATGGCAGATAGCATCGTGACCTTTTTTGAACAAGAGAATGTCAAGGAAATGATCCAACGCTTAAAAGAACTTGGTGTCAATATGACTTATAAAGGTGTTGAATCAACCGTTAAGCGGGAATCTAGGTTTACTGGTAAAACCGTCGTTCTCACAGGTACCCTTCAACATTTAACAAGAAAAGAAGCCACAGAGAAACTAGAAGCTCTTGGTGCAAAAGTCACAGGAAGTGTGACAAAGAATACTGATTATCTGATTGCTGGGGAAAAGGCGGGATCAAAACAAACAAAAGCACAAGTGTTAGGGATTCCGATATTAACGGAAGAAGATTTACTAAAAGAATTAGAAGTTCCTAATCATCTCGATTAGGGCTTTTTTTTATACAAAAAACTTTCCAAACAATTTTGTTTACTTACTTGAGAGCAAAAAGACCAAAAATAACAAAATGAACAAAATATTAAAAATTTACAAAAGATTAATATAATTAAAAAGTAGATATTTTTAGTAGAGATGAGTGTTTTCGATGAAATCCCCTGTTTCCCAAAACAGAAAATATCGAAAGGTTTTTTGGCTATTGTCAATTCTTATATGGGTATTTTTGACGGTAGGATGTCAAAAATATGCGAAAGATTATGAACAATTCAGCCAAAATGAAAAAATTATTATTCGTTTTTCTCATGTAGTAGGGGAAGATACTCCGAAAGGGCAAGCGGCTCGAAAATTTGCTCAATTAATGAAAGAGAGAAGCAAAGGAAAAGTCGAAGTTCAAGTCTTCGCGAATGGGTCCTTATATCGTGATGGTGAAGAATGGGAAGCTTTACAAAGAAATGATGTCCAAATCATTGCTCCCGCTATGTCGAAGCTGATACAAAAAATCCCCGAATTACAAGTCTTTGATTTGCCTTTTTATTATGAAAATCTAGAACAAATTCATCAATTAGCTGATGGGAAAGTAGGAAAGATGGTATTTGAATCTGCAAAAAAGAATAAAGTACTTCCTTTAGCGATTTGGGACAATGGATTTAAACAGTTTACCAACCGTGATCATTCTTTACATACTCCTAAAGATTTTACCAACCTTAAATTCAGAATTATGCCAAGTCCAATACTAGAAGACCAATTTTCTCTACTTGGCGCAAAGGCAGAAGCAAGAAACTTTAATGATGTTTATCAAGCATTAAAAAATAAAGAAGTTGATGGTCAAGAAAATACAATCAGCAATATTTATACGAAACGTTTTTTTGATGTTCAAGATTACCTCATTCTAAGTAATCATGGGTATTTAGGATACTTGGTTATGATGAACAAGGATTTTTTTAACACTCTTTCACCAGAGATACAAAAGATGATTCAAACAACGATGAACGAAGTTACCATCTGGGAGAGAAAAAAAGCTCAAGAAATTGAACAAAATCAACTTAAACAGATGAGAGAATGTCAATGTATCAAAATTGAGACCTTAACAAGAGAAGAAAAGGATGAATTTAAAAAACTTTATCAACCACTTTATCAAAAAGTTAAGAGAGATTTAGGAAAAGTAATGGATGAAACAGAAATCATTGTAAATCAGAAAAAGTAGATTCGAAAAAAAAAGAGTCATTGTTTTGTCGTCATAATATGACGAGAAAATAATTGATAAAAACAAACAAAAAGAGGGGGAAAGATGAAAGATGAACAAGCGTTGGATAAAAGTTACATTTATTACACTGATGTCTATTTTACTCGTATTTAGTATGGTTGGTTGTTCATCAAAACGTACTGAGCAAGCATCAAGTAATGAAGAAGGAAACAATCAAAAGATCGTGATTAAATTCTCGCACGTTGTTGCAGAGAACACGCCAAAAGGTCAAGCTGCAATCATGTTTGCAAACAAGGTAAAAGAAAAGACAAATGGGAGAGTTGAAGTTCAAGTATTCCCAAACTCACAATTATATAAGGATGAGGATGTATTAAATGCGATTCAACAAGGAAATGTTCAAATGGCAGCACCTGCAACTTCGGTCATAACAAAGTTATATCCCCAGTGGCAAGTTTTTGATTTACCATTTGCTTTTGCTGACCACGAACAAGTACAACAAGCTATGGAAGGAGAAATTGGTAAAAAGTTATTTTCCCTTCTTGAAGAGAAGAACATCAAGGGTTTAGCGATGTGGGATAACGGGTTTAAACAAATGGGCTCAAATAAAAAAGAATTAATTAAGCCGGAAGATTTTGCTGGTCAAAAATTCCGCGTTATGTCTAGTAAGGTATTAGAGGAACAGTTTAAAGCAGTAGGTGCGAATCCAGTACCAATGCCTTTTGGAGAAGTTTATAATGCTTTAGAGCAAGGAGTTATTGACGGTCAAGAGAATACGTTATCCAATATTTATTCACAAAAGATGCATGAGGTGCAAAAATACTTAACCCTTAGTTATCACGGGTATTTAGGGTATGCAGTGATTACAAATAAAAAATTCTGGGATAGCTTACCAGCTGATGTACGTTCACAAATTGAAGCAGCATTAGATGAAACGACACAATGGGTACGTCAAAATGCGAAGGATATTAACGAACAAATGCTACAAAAAATCAAAGCAGAAAATCCTAAAATCAAGATTCATGAGTTAACACCAGAAGAAAAGAAACTATGGATTGCAAAGATGGACCCAATCTATGACAAGTTTAAGAATGAAATTGGCGAGGATCTTATCAACGCCGTACGCGCATTAAGAAAATGAAACCATTGAGGGGGCATTAAAATTATGCCCCCATTTTACAGCTAGAAAGGATGTGAGAATGATGAAATCAGTTAATTTTGTTCTAAATAAACTAGAAGAGATATTTGTCATTTTAGCACTTGCGGTCGCAGTTACTGTAGCATTTATTGAAGTTATTTTGAGACAATTTGGTACAAGTATGGGTTTTTCGTTTGAACTGGTGAATTACTTATTAATTTGGGTAGGTCTTATTGGTGCTTCAATTGGTGTACGAGAGAATGTTCATCTTGGTGTTGATCTCTTAATTAAGAATTTTGAAGCCAAAACGCAAAAAGCAATTTTGATTCTTGGGAACTTAGTCAGTGTATTTTTTTCAGTCCTAATCGCCTATTTAGGGTATTTGCATGTACAGGATGTTCTTCATTTAGGACAATTATCTCCTGAAATGGAAATGCCATTATACATTCCAAGATCACTAATACCAATAGCCTTTGGTTTAATGGGAATTCGTTTTTTACAGCAAACTTATCGCATTTGGAAAACCTCCGCTGAACAACTAGAGCAGAGAGAAGGTGTGATCCATGAATAATGAGGTATCGATTCAAACAACCAAGCAGATCATTCCGAAGAAAACAGTATCAAAAAAACTCATCTCTTTGTTCTTTATTTTTTTAACTGTGGTGGGTGTCATCTATGCGTTCATGATTGATAGCATGGGCTTAGCCGTTTTTTCCTTCTTATTTTTATTTTTAATGGTAGGTCTACCAATAGCCGTATCGATCGGGTTAGCTTCCTTTTTGTCCATTTATTATTTTACACTAGATCCGTTGCCGGATTTGGCACGGCAAATTTATTCGGGCTTAGACTCTTTTCCGCTAATGGCGATCCCGTTATTTGTCTTAGCTGGGAATATTTTTACAACAGGAGGTGTCGCACAGCGGTTAATTAATCTAACCAATACCTTTGTTGGTCATATTCCAGGAGGACTTTCCATTGCAGGAGTCTTTGCAAGTGCACTCTTTGCCGCTATTTCTGGATCGAGTCCTGCAACCGTTGTGGCGATAGGGGGAGTCTTAATCCCAGCTATGGTGAAACAGGGCTATAGTAAGGATTTTGCAGTAGGATCGATGTCAGTGGCTGGAACTTTAGGGATTCTCATTCCACCTAGTATTCCGATGATCGTTTATGGTGTAACGGTTGATCAGTCTGTGGGAAAACTATTTTTAGCAGGAATTGTTCCTGGGATCATGTTAGCTTCCATGCTAGCTTTAGTTAGCTATTTAATTGCGAGAAAAGAGAAATTTCCTTTAATAAAAAAATCGACACCTGCGGAAAAATGGAAAGCGGCCAAAGAGTCAATCTGGAGTTTGTCATTACCGATCATTATTATTGGCGGAATCTATTCGGGACTTTTTACACCGACTGAATCGGCAGCTGTTGCTGTTTTTGTTGGTTTATTTATCGGCTTTTTTATCCACCGAGATTTAAAAGTAAAGGATTTGCCTAAGATTTTAGTAGAATCAGCAAAAACGACAGCAATGCTATTTTTAATTATTTCTATGGCGATGCTTTTTGCTCATGTATTAACCTATGAGAGAATTCCCCATAAAATTGCTGAAATGATTGCCAATTATAATGTTAGTAAAGTTACTTATCTTTTGATTGTTAACTTAATTCTCTTTGTTGCCGGCCAATTTATGGAACCCACTGCGATTTTAACGATCTTTGCCCCGATTCTCTATCCAGTAGCAATGAACCTAGGAATTGATCCTATTCATTTAGGGATCATCATGGTTGTGAATATGGAGGTGGGAATGATTACACCCCCAGTTGGGTTGAATCTCTATGTAGCAAGCGGTATTTCGGGCATGTCAATCATGCAGGTAACCAAATCTTCGCTCCCATGGCTCATTACAACGATATTGGCTCTCTTTATTGTTACTTACGTTCCTGAAGTAAGTTTATGGTTACCCGATTTCTTATACGGCTTATTAAAATGAAAGATAACAAAACAATAGAGTAACTTACAGAAAGAAAAAATCTAGTAGTTTGATAAGCTACTAGATTTTTTCTTTAACGTAATACACGTACAACTGATCGTGTTAGAATATACAAACCTATATCATATTCTAAATATTGGATTTAGCGAAAGAAAGGATTTTTGCAGATGCATATAGAATATAAACGATTCAGAAATATTATATTTTTTAAAATAATGGAGATGGTAAGGAGTAGTAGAATCTTGAATAGAATTAAAAATTGGTTTTCGCTATTGCCCATTCGAACAAGAATTACACTAGTTACTTCTACGATTATCATTATTGCTATTTTAGCAGGTAGTGCATTGTTGATTAAGAATGTATATCAAGCATTAGAAGAAGAACAAGGAAATCGAGTTTTAGCGATTGGACGAACCATTGCTCAACTTGAAACAATTAAAGATAATATAGGAAAACCAAACGGGTGGAAAAAAATCCAGCCAATTGCTGAGAGAGTCCGATTAGCGACTAATGTGGATTATGTTGTTATTTTTGACATGAAGAGAATCCGTTATTCCCATCCTATTGAAGCAAAAATCGGGACAGTATTTCAAGGAGGAGATGAAGGTCCAGCTCTTGGGCAACAAGAATATATGTCTTTAGCAAAAGGGATAGGTGGGATTGCGATTCGTTCATTTGTTCCTATTATGGACCGTGAAGGGGAAAAACAAATCGGGGTGGTAATCGTTGGAACAATTCTCCCAACTGTTTATCAACTGATTTTTGAGCATAAATGGGATTTGATCCTTTCAATCACGTTAGGGGTAGTGGTTGGGTTGTTTGGTGCTTGGTTACTCACAAACAGTATCAAAAGGCAGATTTTTAATTTAGAACCCGTTGAGATTGCTAGACTTCTTGAAGAAAGGGAATCCATTATCAATACGATTGATGAAGGGATTATTGCAATTGATCAGAACAAAAAAATTAAGGTGATGAACGATCGGGCGGCTCAAATTATAGGGACCAATCAAAATGTGATTGGTCATACGATTGAAGAAGTTATTCCAAATACAAAACTACCTATGGTAATGGAATCGAAAAAACCACAATTAAGACAAATGATGGTTTTGAATAAAACCATTGTAATGGTCAATCGACTTCCCATAGTCGTAAAAAATAAGACGGTAGGGGCAGTAGCTACATTTCAAGATCGAACAGAGGTCGTGAGTCTAGCTGAAGAACTAACTGGAATTCGTAAGTTCAGTGATGTTCTACGGGCACAAAACCATGAGTTTATGAACAAATTTCATACGATCGCTGGGCTGATTCAATTAAAAAGATATGATGATGCCCTTAATTTAATCATGAATTATACAGAAGAGAAAGAAGAGTTATCTCGCTTTTTAATGGAACGGATAAAGGATACCAGTATTAGCGGTCTTATATTAGGGAAAATCAGCCATGCAAAAGAATTAGGTGTAGATTTAATCGTTGATCGGCAAAGCTATTTATCTCATCTACCATCATTTCTTTCAACACATGATATTATTCTGATCATCGGAAATTTATTAGAGAATGCAATTGATGCAACCATTGAAAAGAAAGAACAACCTAAATTGGTTCAGTTACGTTTAGAAACGACACCAACACAGTTGATTATTTCTGTAAAAGACAATGGTATTGGAATTCCAGAGGAATTAAAAGAAAAAATATTTGAAATGGGTTATACCACAAAAAAAGGCAAAGGACAGGGAATAGGCTTAACATTAGTCTTACAACATGTAAAAGCATATCAAGGCGATATCGAAGTGATTACCAATATAGAAAAAGGAACGAACGTTATTGTTTCTATTCCATTAAAAGAAAATTAGACGATCATACAAGGAGCGTATAGAATGGAACCAATTCGTCTTTTGATCGTTGAAGATGATGCGATGGTTTTGGAGGTTAATCGACAATTTATTGAGACATTAAGTGGATTTCAGATTATAGGGGCGGCAGCAAATGGAACAGAAGCGATCCAATTGATTATTGAAAAAGATCCCCAATTGGTCATATTGGATTACTATTTACCTGATATGGATGGTTATCAAGTGATAGAAAGGATACGATTACGACAGAAAGATACTGATTTTATTATGGTTACAGCGGCCAAAGATGTAGAGACAATCCAAAAGATTTTTCGCTTTGGTGCGATAGATTATATTATTAAACCCTTTCGCTTTGAACGATTAAAAATAGCATTAGAAAGATATCAACAAATGCTTTATCGATTTAGAAAAGAGGATGAGTTGACACAAAAATATCTTGACGAATGGGTCTATACAGAAAGAAAAAAGATAGAAAACAAACCGTTGCCAAAAGGGTTAAATGAAGTAACCATGAAACAAATCTTACAATATATGATGAAAGTAAAAAAGCCTCAATCTGCAGAAGAAGTGGCAAAAGGAATAGGCTTGGCTCGTGTAACGGTTCGCCGATATCTTGAATATTTGGTTCAAACGAATCGACTCAAGCTCGATGTTCAGTATGGATCTGTTGGCAGACCGATTAATCGTTATTCCATCTAAAAAAGGTAATAGCATTGTATATTTCCATGATATATACAATGCTATTTATTTGTGTCCTAGATTTTCATTTGTCTAGGAATAATCTCCGCTTTCACGAATGCTTTATAGAGAATAATAATAAGCGGTCCAAGAAAAACACCTAGAACACCTAATACCTTAAAGCCAACCCATATACTAATTAAGGTAGACAAGGCACTTAACCCAATTTGCTCCCCGAGTATCTTCGGTTCTACAATACGACGCACGATGGTCATGACCAGAAAGAGGACAATCAGACCAATGGCTAAATAGGTGTTTCCTTGAGTTAAAGCATAGATCGCCCATGGGACGAGTACTGAACCTGTACCGAGAATAGGAAGTACGTCAACAATCACGATAAAAAAGGCGATGATTAACGCATAATTAACCCCTAAGATAAATAAACCGATCGAGCTAACGAGAAAAGTGATGGTACTTAAAATAAGTTGACCCTGAAGAAAACCAATGGTAGCATTGCGAATATCGTTTAACACTACTTGTACTTTTTGACGCGATGAATCCTTAAAATATTGATAAAATTGATTTTTTAAACCTGGAAGATGTAAAGTAAAAAAATAAAGGGAAATGAGGATAATTAAAACGATAAAAAATAGATTGGGAATTGCCGTTGTGATTCCATAAATGCCACTCCAAATCGTGGATAGCAAGTTCAAATTGGCTAATTGGTCAACAAATTTCATAAAGGATTGGTTAATGCGTGCTGATGTTTCCGGTGGAAGCATTTGAATGATATTTTGAATTTTTAGATACAGCTCATAAAACCATTTTTGGATGAAAGAAATATTTTTTTGTACGAATGTAGTAAAATTCACCAGTTCAATTATGATCTTGGTTACGGTAAAATAAAAGATTAAGGCGATGGATCCAAGAAACAAAAAGTAGGTTAGATGGACGGCTAATTTTCGTTTTATCTTTGTATTACGGATGAGCCACTCGTTTAATGGTTCAAGCATGATGGCTAATAATAAAGCAATGATAAAAGGGATGAAATGGGGGAAAACAAAGTAAAATAAAATGGGAAGAAGGAGAATACTGATGACGATTCCGATGGTAATGAAAACTTTTTTAATATAACCTTCCATACTCATTTCCTTTCTACATCTATATAATAGGAATTGTATTGAAAAATTTGTGGGAATGCAAATCGCATTTATGATAAAAAAGCGGAAAAGGGGAACAAGGATGAAAAAATATCGAACAAAATGGATACGATTCGCCGGAGTAGGGATTCTATCATTTTCACTCTTGTTTAGTGGATGTGATCTTTCCAAAAAAACAGAACAAAAGACAGAAGAATCTTCATCTTCGATTATCTCTCCGACTGTAAAAGTAAATGAAGAATATTATCGAGGAGTCCTTCCATATAAAAGAAGCTTAATTAACGGCCGTTTAAACTCATTACCCACACGCTTAGATGCAAATCGCTTTGAATTAGGATTAATTGAATTAGCAAAAACAGAATTTGATCCAGCAGATTATGTTTTTCAAGAGGGGCAAGTATTAAAAGATATTGAATGGTTATCTCAGGAGGACTCATTAATCACAGTTGCAGAGCATGACTACTTGAAAGAAGATGGGAGTTATGGCGGGATTGTAATTGGATTAGCACTATCGCCAAAATATTATCTACGCGACGATAAAGGAAAAATTTTACGAGATCCTAAGACCAATATAGCTATGTTCAAAATGTATACAGATGACCAATTAAAAGAGAAAGCGAAAAAAATTGCAAATGAAATCGTAGGAAGAATTCACAAAACACTTCCGAATCCGCCGATTCTCATTGGTGTCATGAAATTACAAACAGAAAAAGGGAATTTGCCAGGGAATTTTATTCTAAATGGCAAAGTTGGTAGTGGCCAATCTTCGATTGATTGGAAAGACATCAATGAAAGCTATCTCTTCTTGCCTACGAATACCACAGGTTTAAAAGATAAATATGGTGATCTTGTTTTAGGATTTAATCGGTTTAAAGATGAGATGGATCGGTACCTCCCAGGTTTTGCAGGAGTAACAGGATTAGCACGGATTGTCAACGATGAGGTTGTGGAGCTCACGGTTCATGTAAATGCGGAATTTGATTCTACTGTTGAAGTGATTCAATTCACTCAATTTGCTATTTCGATGAGCAATGAATCTTTTCCTAAAGATGCTCAATTAAACATATACATTAATACGATTGATCAGCCAAAAGCCATTTATGTCAGACAATCGAATGGTGACGACTTTATGCATGTGTACCGGAATTAAAGGAATATAAAATGGCTAGTATGTTTTAACGCTGCCCCTAACCTTACTGCTTTCTCTGAATAAACGGTCGCCAGGAAAGCTCACTCGCGAAAGTCGCAGTTTATAGAACATACTAGCCAGTAATACAAACCTATTTATATTATTCTAAGACTTAAACATACTCTTTAGAATGAAGAAGGCATTAGCTGGACGTTCAGCAATTCGACGAGAGAAATATGGATACCAATGTTTTCCATATGGTGTATAGACACGGACCCTATACCCTTCTTTGACAAGTTCCCTTTGAAGACCATTTCTTACACCATAGAGCATCTGAAATTCAAACTTGTCATTTGGAATATTATTTTCTTTTACATAACGTTTAATTTCACGAATAATATTTTCATCATGGGAAGCAACAGCGATATAATTCCCACTTTGCATATGAAGTTTTACCATTTTAATGTAATTGTCATCTACATCTTGTTTTCTAGGGAAAGCCACTTCTTTTGGTTCTTTATAAGCTCCTTTTACCATTCGAATATTTGCACCTAATTTCCCCATCTCGATCATGTCTTTTTCCGTACGGTATAGATAGGATTGAAGAACTAAACCGATATGATCTTTTCCATACTTTTCAAACAATTTTTTAAAGATATCAATCGTGATTTGTGTTACAGTAGAATCTTCAATATCAATTCGTACGAAGTTATTATGTTCCTTAGCTGCTTTTGCGATTCGGTCCATGTTTTCATACGCGAATTCTGGATCTAACCCTAATCCTAACTGGGTTAGTTTTACAGATACGTTCGAATTTAATTTTTCTTTTTTTATGATTTCCAAGATTCGGATGGCTTCATTCGTAGCCTCAATGGCTTCTTGTTTAGTTGAAACGCTTTCGCCAACATGATCAAGGGTAACCATTAACCCTTCTTTATTGAGCGCTTTGACAATTTCTGCTGCTTGTTGCAAACTTTCTCCTGCAATAAATCGTTTTGCACCTAATTTCATTCCATGTTTGGTTACAAAGTTCGTAACCGTTTTGTTTGCAGCTATACCTAAAACGATACTACGTCCTATCCCCATTTTTGTCACCTCATTTTATTTATTTCCTTACTCTGATTACAAGCAAAATTCATGCCAATATTTCAAAAAGATAAAATTTGAGAAAAAAACAAAATATTTTGAATGATGTATAGTTATTTTAGACAAAGTTGTTTAAAATAGTTGTAAAATAAACAAATTTGTATAATGAGGTTGAAGGATATGCCGCAAAAAATTATTTATCTCAAAGATTTAGCTGAACCGTGGAGAAAAGAGTTAGAAAAACACGACATGATTGAGTACCCGTATTATGCCACTTTGGCTGATGTAAGCAAGATCGAGGAAGGAAAAGATATCTTATTAAAGGACAGCGAAGGAAATAAAGTATCTTATATACCTTATCATCGATTGATCGAAACAGTTTTTCAATCCTGGAGGGAAGTATCGGCCTACTATGATGCGTTGCTTTCTGCGATTGGTGATGCGGTTACAGGAGTGAACCAAAACGGAGAGATCGTGACTTGGAATCAAGCTTCTGAAGAATTTTATGGTTATTCGTGGAAGGAAGTTATGGGACAATCGATTACGCAATTTTTCAAAGAGGAAGCAATCGTTCTTAAACAGATTATAAGAAATGGAGAGCCTATTGAACGAAAATACAATCAGCCTATGACCGATGTACATGTCATTATTAATGCTACTCCCGTATATTCAAATGGAAGATTAATCGGAGGAATTTCCGTAGAAAGAGATATTAGTGATGTCGTGCGCTTAAATGAGGAGTTATCAAATACTAAAGCGTATATTTTTAATTTAGAAAATAAATATGAAAGGAATCGGATTTATGATCCTTTTGACAAGATCAAAGGGAAAAGTCGGATCATACGGGAAACAATTGCGATCGCGAAAAAAGTAGCAAAAACAGATGCGACAATCCTCATTACTGGTGAAAGTGGTGTTGGAAAAGAATTATTTGCAGAGGCGATTCATAATGCAAGTCATCGGTCAAGGAGCCCATTTATCGCTATCAACTGTGGGGCAATTCCAGCCTCTTTATTCGAGAGTGAATTATTTGGTTATGAAAAAGGAACTTTTACTGGGGCTAGTAAAGAAGGGAAAAAAGGAAAAATCGATTTGGCTGAAGGGGGGACCTTATTTTTAGATGAGGTAGGAGAATTACCATTAGATTTACAGGTGAAACTCCTACGTGTTCTTCAAGAAAAACGTTTTTATCGTTTAGGAGGAAACACGCCAATTCCTGTTGACGTGAGAATCATTACAGCAACGAATCGTAATTTAGAAGAAATGATCGAACAAGGGAAGTTTCGAGAAGATTTGTACTATCGTCTGAATGTGATCTCTCTGCAAATCCCTCCTCTTCGGGAAAGAAGAGAAGATATACCTGAACTTCTTTCGCTTTTTTTAGAGGAGTTTTCTATAAAATATGGATCTCCTATACCAAAGATTTCTTCGAAAGTAATGTCGCTATTTCTTCAATATGAATGGCGAGGGAATATCCGCCAACTTCGAAATATGGCTGAACGTTTGATTATTCTGTCTGGAGGAGAAGAGATCGAACCTCGTCATTTACCTTCATTATTTTTTCAAAAGGGTTTAGAAGAAAGGAAAAAAGAAGTATTTTCTCCATCTGATTCTTCAGGGAATAAGGAAGAAGAGAAAATACGTGATGCTTTAAAGAAAACCTTCAATAATAAAAGTGCTGCGGCAAAATTACTAGGAATTTCCCGTGCGACACTCTATAACAAGATGCAAAAATTCGGAATTCAATCAACGGTTGAATCATTTGAACGATAAATGACTAAACATACTTGTAAAATATTAGACAATTCCGTCTGTTTTAAATTTAAATATACTTAGCTAATGTTTTTTATATGTTTTACCTACTCTGATTTTCACGGCATTCCTTGAATGAATGGTTATTAGGAAAGCTTGCGAATTTTATAGATTAATTTTAAAATTGGCATTATTCTTGCATAGATAATTTAGTGTGAATAAATTTCATTATACAAAAAAAGCAAAGGGGATGATCTAATGATTAAAGAGTATGCGCCAGAGCCATTGACAGACTTTTCAAAAGAAGAAAATAAACGTGCGTTCGAACAAGCGTTAGAACTAGTAAAATCTCAATTTGGCAAAGAGTATCCACTAATTATTAATGGAGAAAGAATTTTTACGGAGAAAAAGATTGTATCTTATAATCCATCCAAAAAAGATGAAGTGGTAGGGGTTGTATCGAAAGCGACTCAAGAGTTAGCAGATCGAGCGATTAAAGAAGCTGCCGAAGTTTTTGAAGAGTGGAAAAACTGGGCTCCAGATGCTCGTGCTCGTCTACTCTTTAAAGCTGCAGCCATTATGCGCCGTCGCAAACATGAAATGTCCGCTACAATGGTTTATGAAGCAGGTAAAAGCTGGGTAGAAGCAGATGCGGATACTGCTGAAGCCATCGATTTTATGGAATATTACGGTCGTCAAATGATCCGTTTAGGTGGTTCAATGCCTGTTACTCCAATTCCAGGAGAGACCAACGACAACTACTATATTCCATTAGGAGTAGGAATCATCATTCCACCATGGAACTTCCCACTTGCAATCTTGACAGGGATGACAACCGGTGCTGTTGTTGCTGGGAATACGGTCATTTTAAAACCTGCTAGTGCGACACCAGTGATCGCAGCGAAATTCATGGAGATCATGGAAGAAGCAGGAATGCCAAAGGGTGTCATTAATTTCTTACCGGGAAGTGGTGGAGAAGTAGGAGATTTCCTTGTCGAGCATCCATTAACTCGTTTTATTAGCTTCACTGGTTCAAAAGAAGTAGGACTTCGGATTTTCCAAAAAGCGTCACAAATTGCACCTGGACAAAAATGGATCAAACGCGTTGTTGCTGAAATGGGTGGTAAGGATGCCGTTCTTGTTCATAAGGATGCTGATTTAGAAGCAGCGGCTCAGGCAATTGTTGTTTCTGCCTTTGGATACCAAGGCCAAAAATGCTCTGCTGGTTCTCGCGCCATCATTCATAAAGATGTCTATGATGTAGTATTAGAGAAAGTTGTAGAGAAAACGAAGGCTTTGAAAAAAGGAAACCCAGAGGACGGAAGCGTATTCTTAGGTCCTGTTGTTGATAAGAACGCATTTGATAATATTAATCGCTATATTGAAATCGGTAAGAATGAAGCACGATTAGTTCTTGGTGGAAATAGCGATGATTCTGTAGGTTATTTCATTGAACCTACGATTTTTGCAGATGTAGATTCTCGAGCTGTGATAGGCCAAGAAGAAATCTTTGGACCTGTACTCTCTGTGATTAAAGCAGAAGATATTGATGATGGAATTCGCATCTTTAATGATACAGAGTATGGTCTAACTGGTTCTTTATTTGCAAAGGATCGTGCGATTATTGAAAGATGTAGAAAAGAATTACATTGCGGAAATCTTTACTTTAACCGTAAATCCACAGGTGCAATCGTCGGAGCACATCCATTTGGTGGATTTAATATGTCAGGTACAGATTCGAAAACTGGTAGTGAAGATTACCTATTATTATTCATGCAAGCGAAATCAATTTCTGAAGTATTATAAAAATAGTTGAAAACAAAGAGGGGCTTTCCAAAAAGTTCATTTAAGTTGAAAAATTCGCCAAAATTAAACCCCAAAAAATGTTGATTTTACAGCATTCTTTGGGGTTGCTTTTTTTAGATTTCGGGGTTAAAAACTACTTTTTGGACAGCCCCTTCTTTTTTTGTCCAAATTCTTGAAAGACTTGTTCCTTTCGATTGGTTTTCGGGTATAATGATATTTAGTGAACCACTCACCACTTAGCTATCGCTTGAAGTGGGAGCTTCTCAGCTCCACGACGAAAGCAACCTTTCGTCTCCCTGAGCGTGACTTCGGGTCGTTCCAACCCTAGATGTCCGACAATTCGGAGTTCTTTTGTACCTTGGATATTTTACGCATGGAAGGATCAGCTTGGTTTTCGCATTTTATTTTCTCCATGCAACCCCATATATCCAGTTATCAAAGAACGTGTGTTCTTATTCATTATAACATATGTTCGTGTGTTTTTCAAGATGGCAACAATTCATCTCCCACCTAAAGAGGATAGGGGACTTCTTGTTGCATTAGGTTAAAGATTTTAACCTCTACCTTGATAGCTTGGAGGAAAGTATGAAAAAAGGAATACAGTTAAGTCCACCCCAAATCCTAGTAATTGGGTTCCTTTCAGTTATTTTATTTGGAGCCATTTTATTATCTATGCCTTTTTCATTAGAAAGAGGGGTACATTTACGCTTTCTTGATGCCTTATTTACCGCTACTTCAGCGGTTACGGTTACAGGGTTAAATGTGATTGACCCAGGAACAACCTTTAATCGATTTGGTGAAATCATTATCATGTTATTGATTCAAGTTGGCGGTATTGGATTTATGGCTTTTGCGATCACGATTTTCGTTTTATTAGGGAAAAAAATCGGCTTGAAACAACGCCTTTTAATGCAAGAAGGGAGTAACCAATTGCAAATGGCAGGAGTTGTAAGATTAGCCTTATATATTCTCCAAATTACCGTCGGATTTGAACTCATTGGAGCAATCTTATTAGCACTCTCTTGGCACCAACAATTTGGTTGGGGGGAAGCATTTTATCTTGGAATTTTTCACTCCATTGCCGCTTTTAACAATGCAGGTTTTAGTCTATTTACGACGAGTTTAATGAATGATGTTGGAAACCCTTTGGTTAACTTTGTCATTACGAGTCTCATTATTATTGGCGGCTTAGGATTTGTCGTTTTAATGGAATTATGGAACAAAAAGTTTCAGTTTAGAAGGTTAAGTTTACACAGTAAAGTAACATTAACCGTAAATTTAATTTTAATATCTTTCGGTACGATCATCACCTTTCTATTAGAGTATGGAAATAGCAAAACACTTGGTCCGTTAAGTATTGATAATAAATTGCTGGCCTCTTATTTTCAAACAGTAACAACAAGAACGGCAGGATTTAATACGCTAGATATTGGTTCACTTACACAGGCTACGCTTTTTATTTATATCTTGTATATGTTCATCGGGGCAGCGTCAGGGTCGACAGGTGGCGGAATTAAAGTAACGACAATGGCAGTATTACTTGGTTCTGTAAAATCCCTATTAAGAGGAAAAAGAAATATGGAATTGTTTAAAAGAACGCTTAGTGTGGAACAAGTTTTACGTTCACTTACGATTATCATTTTATCATTAGGTATTGTGATCCTCTCGACGCTGATCTTAGATATTACAGAACGAGGGGTTTCCTTTTTAAATATTGTATTTGAAGTAGTATCCGCTTTTGGTACTGTCGGATTAAGTATGGGGATAACCCCACATCTTTCCATTATTGGTCGAATTGTGATTATTACAACGATGTTTGTTGGTAAACTTGGGCCTTTAACGATTGGCTACGCACTCGCTAGAAAAGAAGAAAAAGAATATTTCCGCTATCCAGAAGAAAAGATGATGATTGGTTAAGAATTTAATGCTTTTGTGCAGTAAATGATTTTATAGTATGATGAAGTTGTTATGTCATTTCGCTGATTTGAATAAGGAGGGATAAGAAATGAGGCTATCTAAAAAAGAGGTAGAACATGTTGCTAACTTAGCACGTCTAACATTAACCGAGGAAGAAGTAGCTCTTTTCACTGAACAGTTAAGTTCGATTCTAGATTTCGCTCAGAAGTTAAATGAACTAGATACGGAACATGTAAAGCCAACAAGCCATGCATTAAACATTACCAATGTATTTCGCGAAGATGAGGTTATTGAATCGATATCAAGAGAATACGCATTAAAGAATGCTCCTGATCAAAAGGATGGCCAATTTAAGGTACCATCCATACTGGAAGGTTAGAAAGGAGGGCTTCATTTGTCATTATTTGATCTGCCAATTACTGAGATACATAAACGCTTAAGCAACAAAGAGTTAACTGCAAGCGATATGGTTGAAGAATCTTTAAAAAGAATTGCTGAAGTAGAAAAAGATGTGCAAGCCTTTTTGCTCGTTGATGAGGAACAGGCAAGAGAGAGAGCAAAGGCGATCGATCAGGATATTGCAGTCTCCGAAGATTTAGGAATTCTTGCCGGGCTACCTATGGGAGTCAAGGATAATATTGTAACGGAAGGAATTCGGACGACCTGTGCCAGTCGGATTCTAGCAAACTATGAACCCATTTATAGTGCAACTGTATATAAAAGAATGCTAGCTGGACAAGCGATCATGATCGGAAAAACGAATATGGATGAATTTGCGATGGGGTCTTCAACAGAGCATTCTGCTTTTCATCCTTCTTACAATCCATGGAATTTAGATTATGTACCAGGGGGATCAAGTGGTGGGTCTGCTGCTGCTGTCGCAGCTCGCGAAGTCTATTTTGCGCTTGGATCTGATACAGGTGGATCGATTCGCCAACCTGCTTCATTTACAGGCGTTGTTGGCCTAAAACCAACGTATGGTCTAGTCTCCCGTTTTGGCTTAGTGGCTTTCGCGTCCTCTTTAGATCAAATTGGACCAATCACGAAAAATGTTGAGGATGCTGCCTATGTATTACAAACTTTAGCAGGGTATGATGAACTTGATTCGACTTCTGCAAATGTTTCCATTCCTGACTATATTACACCATTAACTGGAGAGATCAAAGGACTCCGTATTGCTGTTCCCAAAGAGTATATGGGTGAAGGTGTCGATCCAGCAGTTAAGGAAAAAATGCTAGAAGCACTAAAAGTTTTTGAGAATTTAGGGGCAGTATGGGAAGAAGTTTCTTTGCCACATACTGAATACGCTGTCGCCACCTATTATATTCTAGCACCTTCAGAGGCCTCCTCTAACCTAGCTCGGTATGATGGGGTTCGTTATGGCGTACGTACTGACTCTGCTGAGAATCTAATCGAAATGTATAAGAAAACGAGAAGTGAAGGTTTCGGTTCAGAAGTGAAACGAAGGATCATGCTAGGAACATATGCCTTAAGTTCAGGATATTATGATGCTTATTATCGAAAAGCACAAAAAGTACGAACGCTAATTAAACAAGATTTTGAACAGATTTTTGCAAAATATGATTTAATCTTTGGGCCAACTGTTCCGACGACTGCTTTTCGAATTGGCGAGAAAATAAGTGATCCATTACAAATGTATGTAAATGATATTCTTACCATCCCTGTTAATTTAGCAGGGCTACCTGCAATCAGTATTCCAGCAGGACTGGTTAATGGTTTACCAGTGGGCTTGCAATTGATCGGCAAACATTTTGATGAAGTTACGATTTTAAGAGCCGCTTATGCGTTTGAACAACATACGGAGCATCATAAATTACGACCAATGGTAAAAAGGGGGTAGGGAAGAATGGAATATGAGACAGTGATTGGTTTAGAAGTCCATGCCGAACTTTCAACAAAAACGAAAATCTTTTGTAATTGTTCAACCGAATTTGGAGCACCACCCAATACGCATACCTGTCCTATTTGCCTTGGACATCCTGGAGTCTTACCTGTCGTGAACAAACAAGCGGTGGAATTCGCGATTAAAGCTGCCCTAGCGTTAAATTGTGAAATTTCTCAGGTCACGAAATTCGATCGAAAAAATTACTTTTACCCTGATTTGCCAAAAGCATATCAAATCTCTCAATATGATCAACCCATCGGGAAAAATGGTTGGATCGAGATTGACGTTAATGGTCAGAAAAAGAAAATCCGGATCAATCGTCTTCATCTAGAAGAGGACGCAGGGAAATTGACCCATCTGGGAAATGAGGAAGGTTCACTTGTGGATTTTAACCGTACTGGCGTTCCATTAATTGAGATTGTATCAGAAGCTGATCTTCGTTCGCCAGCGGAAGCAAAGGCTTATTTAGAAAAATTAAAAAGTATTATTCAATACACGGGCGTATCCGATGTGAAAATGGAAGAAGGATCCTTACGTTGCGATGCGAATATTAGTTTGCGTCCGGTTGGTCAAAAGGAATTTGGTACGAAAACGGAATTAAAAAATATGAACTCTTTCCGCGGTGTAGAGCGGGCACTAGAATATGAAGAAAGAAGACAAGCTGAAATTTTAGGTGCAGGTGGAATAATTGTTCAAGAAACACTCCGTTGGGATGAAGAAAAAGGAATCACCGTTTCCATGCGTGGAAAAGAAGAAGCCCATGATTACCGTTACTTTCCTGATCCTGATCTTGTTGAGATGATCATTGATGAAGAGTGGATCAGTCGGATTAAGGCGGAGCTCCCAGAACTACCTGATGTTCGGAAAGAACGTTATATGAATCAATATGGTTTACCTGCATATGATGCAGAGATCTTAACATCATCGAAGGACTTCGCAGATTTCTTTGAGGCAACTTTGGAGTATACCCAAGATGCCAAAGCTGTTTCCAACTGGATCATGGGGGAATTATTAAAATATCTCAATGCAGAAAATTTAGCGATTAAAGATAGTAAAGTGACACCGCAAGGTTTAGGGGAACTGATTCAACTCATTGAAAAAGGAACTATTAGTATTAAGATTGGTAAGACAGTATTTCGCGAAATGCTCGAATCAGGAAAAGCTCCAAAGACGATTGTCGAGGAAAAAGGATTGGTGCAAATCACCGATGAAAGCGCAATTGCGGCTATCGTTGACCAAGTGATTGCCAATAACCCACAATCGGTAGAAGATTACCGCAATGGAAAAGAAAAAGCCATAGGATTCTTGGTCGGCCAAGTGATGAAGGAAACAAAAGGGAAAGCAAACCCGGGAATGGTCAATAAGTTGATCATGGAGCGATTGAAACAAGAATAGTAGAGTTTGTATGGGAAGCAGTAGGTCAATTTGATCTGCTGCTTTTTCAATTGACTTTGTTAAGTGCTTCCATTAATATGAATGTACAAATATGGTAAAGGAAAGATTTAACATGGGTAAAAGAGGGGTTTGGATCATTGGCCATGGTTCCAGTAATCCGAGATGGTTAGACTATGTTGATCAGATGATCGCAAAGTTAGAGTCTCCTAGTCCAATTGTTCTTTCATTTTTGGAAAAGGCAGAAGGGAGACTGATTGAAGATGGCATCCGACAACTACGGGGGTTTGGAATTAAAGAAGTTTTTGTCATCCCTTTATTTGTTTCTTCAGGAAGTACTCATATTGCCGAAATTCAAGAAATATTATCTCAATATAGACAAGAATTTACTTTTATTTTTGGATCTTGTATGAATGATCACCCTCTCGTTGTTCAACATATTATCGACCAAGCAAAGGAACTTTCTGATAACTGCAACCAAGAATCGCTACTGATGATTGCACATGGCAGTGATGAAGATGATTTTCAACAGAAGTGGAAGGAAATTCTCGAGAGTTTAACGAAACAAATAAAAGAGAAGACAAATTTTCTTCGAGTCGATTATGCTACCTTTTTACCCAATACCATTTTAAAGCGATTAGAAGGATTAAAAAATACTTCGAAGCAGATTCTCATCGTTCCGCTTTTTCTAAGTAAAGGGATTTTTACTGAGGAAAGAATACCTGCAATGATTCAATGGTATCCTGTAAAGTATAATGGAAAGGCTTACTTACCGAATGATTGGATCACGGAGTGGATTCAGGAACAGATTGATCAATATTATGTTAAGGAATAGGTGATTCCAATGAAACGTGCTCGTTTCATTTATAATCCTTCAGCAGGGAGAGAGGATTTAAAAAAACAACTAGCGGACATCTTAGATATTCTGGACAGTTACGAATTAGAAACTTCATGCTATGCGACAAAAGGTGAATTTGATGCGACAAAAGCTGCAAGGGATGCAGTAGAGCGCAATTTTGATATCGTGATTGCAGCAGGTGGGGATGGAACCCTTTATGAGGTGATAAATGGTCTGAGCACCTATGAAAAACGCCCAAAACTAGGCATTATCCCTGCAGGAACAACGAACGATTTTGCAAGGGCTCTAGGCATTCCTAAAGACTATAAAAAAGCGGCTACGATTATTGGCGAACAATTTAGTATACCAATTGACATTGGGAAATATAACGATAAATATTTTATTAATATTGCCGGCGGGGGAACATTAACGGAACTCACCTATGAAGTTCCAAGCAAATTAAAAACGATCTTAGGACAATTAGCGTACTATGTTCGCGGAATTGAAAAACTTCCCTTTTTGAAACCGATCCCTATTACAATCGAAACAGAAGATATGGTTTATCGGGAAGAAGTCATGCTGTTCCTCATTGCGAATAGTAACTCTGTCGGTGGCTTTGAGAAGCTAGCACCTTATGCAGATTTAAGAGACGGGCTATTTGATGTCATTGTCATAAAGAAAACCAATTTACCAGACTTTGTTCGTCTTGCTTCCTTAGCATTGAAAGGGGAACATCTCAATGATCCCAAAGTTCTTCATTTTAAAACCCGATCTCTTCAAGTTTATTCTTATGGTCCTGACCCCGTTCTCGTCAATTTAGATGGTGAACTAGGGGGGCAATTACCGGGGAAATATGAAATTCTTCCAAAGCATTTAGAAGTGTTTGCTGACGAGAAACTTCTATAAATGGAAGTTTGGCTAAAGTGATGGAAATCATGTAGAAAGAGCAGAGCGTCCTTTATGTTCTGCTTTTTTCTATGTGGGCGTAAATATGTTAAAATGGGCAATAATGCAAAAAAAAAGGAGATTTATCATGGCAAAGAAAAAAGCAAAAGTACAAACACCCGTACAAAAAAATCAAATCATTGAAATGGATTTTACCGATTTAGGCCATGATGGGGAAGGAATTGGTAAATATGAAGGATATACCTTGTTCGTTCCCGGAGTACTTCCTAGAGAAAGAGCAAAAGTAAAGGTAACAAAGGTGAACAAAAACTATGGTTATGGCCAGTTAATAGAAATCTTACGAAAAAGTCCTGATCGGGTAGAACCTAGGTGTTCGATTTACAAACAATGCGGTGGTTGCCAACTTCAACACCTATCATATCAAGCTCAATTAGAACAAAAACGAAAAATTGTGAAAGATAACTTAGAACGGATCAGCAAAATTAACGATGTGATCATTCATCCAACGCTGGGGATGGATAACCCGTGGAATTATCGAAATAAATCCCAAGTTCCATTTGAACAGCGAGAAGCAGGCTTGATTGCAGGCTTTTATGCGAAAGGAACCCATGATGTCATCGATATGAAAGAGTGTGTGATTCAGCAAGAAAAAAGTGACATCATGGTGCAAACGGTCCGCAAAATCGCCAGTGAATTAGGAATTCCCGCATACAATGAAGTCGAACATCGAGGGATTCTACGTCATGTGGTTTCGAGAGTGGCTGTGAATACTGGGGAACTCATGTTGATTCTCGTTACCAATGGAAAAGACTTCCCAAACAAGGACAAGCTTATTGAACAAATAGTTGAAAAAATCCCCAACCTAACCAGCTTAGTTCAAAATATCAACGAAGAACGAACCAATGTGATTTTAGGATTCAAATCCATTACATTATGGGGAAGAGATGTGATTTACGATACCATCGGCGATGTGAAATTTGCGATTTCGCCAAGGTCTTTTTATCAAGTTAATCCAGAACAGACCAAAGTCCTTTATGAAAAAGCTTTAGAATATGCAGCGCTTACTGGAAATGAAAACGTGATTGATGCTTATTGCGGAATTGGCACCATTTCACTCTTTCTCGCCCAAAAAGCCAAGCATGTCTATGGTGTTGAAATCGTCCCAGAGGCGATAAAAGATGCATGGAATAATGCTAGGATAAATGGGATTAAGAATGTGACATTTGAAGTAGGGGCGGCAGAAAAAGTGATACCTGAATGGGCAAAAAAAGGAATCAACGTTGATGTCGTTGTTGTCGATCCACCGCGAAAAGGCTGCGATGAAGCCCTGCTACAAACGATTATAGACTTGAAGCCAAAACGGATGGTGTATGTATCCTGTAATCCAAGCACCTTGGCAAGGGATCTGAGAGTGTTAGAGGATGGTGGTTTCAAGACGATCGAGGTACAGCCAGTGGATATGTTCCCACAGACGAATCATGTGGAATGCGTAACATTGATGTCAAGGGTGTAAGCCTTGAACTTACTGGGTTTGCAGGATTATACTTATCTTGTCTACTCGACGTATAGTTTTAAATGCGTCCGCGGGAACATATCGATGGATAGAAAAAGAACCGAAAAATGAAGTAGGGTCGAGTTGATAGAATAGATAACGTCATAGAGTTGTGGAGATAGGATAGATGTAAAAATTGGTGATATTGAATTTAATATATTGAGCTGACCGCTGATCAGGAGATGAATTCTCTTGATTGGCGGTTTCGTTTTATTAATAGCTCATAAAAAATCAATTTATTGAGAATGATGTTATCATTTAGAGTGAGCAAAAAGAAACTTGACAAAGTTAGTATCTTGCAATACAATATACCTGTATATTGCATTGCAAGATACTAAATGGGAGGTTTTATTATGATTCCTTCACAAATGTTAAAAGGTGTGTTAGAAGGATGCATTTTAGAGATAATCCGAAAACAAGAGACTTATGCATATGAAATCTCGAAACAGTTAGAGCGATATGGATTTGGAGAGATATCTGAAGGAACAATATATCCTATTATTTTGCGCCTACAGAAAAGTGAACTTGTGAAAGCTACTTTACAAGACTCTAATAGCGGACCGAAGCGCAAATATTATCATTTAACTGAGAAGGGGGTTATTAGTCTAAGTGAATTTAAAGTTAACTGGCAAGAACTAGATCATGCGGTTAATCAATTATTTATGGGAGGAAAAGAACATGAATAAATTAGCAAAGGAATTATTAAAGAAAAATAATAATAGGGAAAAAGCGATATTTGATGAAAACAAAGAAATTTATACAAATATGATTGTCTACTTACGGGGTTCTGATTTATCAGAGTACAATCAAGAAGTTGTAAGAGGAGATATTATTGAACTAATTATTGATGGTCAGCAACGAGGCGATAATATTAAAAAAGTCATGGGAGGCAGATATAAGGAAATCTGTGATCAGATTATCGAAGCTATGCCTAAGAAGACAAAAAAAGATAAGGTGATGGATTTTTTAGATATGTCTCTTCATGCACTATGGGTTTTAGGTGTTATTTCTTTAGCTAAAAACTTTATAATTAGCTTAATTTCAAATAAAGCTGGGTTTGAGTTTATCTTAACCGTTGGGGATATTATAAATGGACTTGCAATTATCCTTATAGCAAATGTGATTGTATTGTATATTACTAAAACAGCATTTGGTGCAAAGAAAGAAAAAAAAGTAGTTTCTTTTTTAAAAGCGTGGTTTATTGCTGCAGCTGTTTTGGCAGCTATGATATTGAGTAATGTATACTTTAGAACCATTGCAGTGAATATTTCTTTATGGTTAGCAGCAATAACTGTCATATTGATTTTTGTTATTTGGAAAATTATAAGTGAAAGAGCGTAAATGAGATTTTCTTAATTTGATTTTGCTAAGTCGACGCGTTCCCGTCTACCGTAAGTGCAAAATTTGCGATAGATATGTTTCCGAGAACGGACATATCTCAAATGACATTTATTCTGTCCTCTCGTGCCACATCGAGGTTGTAGTATCGCTCAAAAGAAAACACAGCCCATAAAGCCTTGCGCGGCAGGGCATTATGGGTTTTTGGGAGGAATTGGATATGTTCCCGTGGACGGGGGGGAGAAAACAGGAGAGGTTTACACATGTAATAAAAAATCATAAATATTCTGCATATGCGTAAAATATTTCTCGAGGAGATTGGTAGAAAATACTAGCAAAAAAAGAGAAGGCGTTCTATCGTAAATGTATGCTTTAGCAGGCAAATA
>NZ_SMAB01000015.1 GCF_004342885.1 Tepidibacillus fermentans | reverse complement strand
ATCTGACACCTGTCATTCGACTTGCATGTATTAGGCACGCCGCCAGCGTTCGTCCTGAGCCAGGATCAAACTCTCCATTAAAGATTGTTTGATATAGCTCTTTGTTTTTCCTTCTGAATTGAAGGGTTTACGCTAAGCTGACACTGTTCAGTTTTCAAAGAACAATTACAACGGCAAAAAATAATTTATCATATTACACCATTGATTGTCAATATATTTTTTAAAATACTTTGTTCATCAATTAACAGCTTTTATAATATATCACTTTGATGATAATGTGTCAATTGTAACTTAGCTCATCCTAAATAAGGATGTCCTGAATAAATAACTTATTTTCTTTTTCTAAGTTTATAATTTGATCACTGACTTGAATTAAAGGACGTGTAGGATTATTCGTATTAATAAATAATATATTTCCCTCTAGTCCATTGTTCAATACGACACGACTCCCCAAAGTAATCTTTGACATCATCCTAACAAATATTTGTACAATTTTAGGTTCTAGCTTTCCAAAGCTATCTCCTAATAACTGATCTAAAACTTTAAAATAAGAAAATTGTTCTCTGTAACTTCTTTTTGATATCATTGCGTGAAATACATCAGCGATCGCAATAATTTTACTATATGTATGGATTTGTTCTTGTTTTAATTGAAGGGGATAACCTGAACCATCATTTCTTTCATGATGTTGAAGTACAGCAAGAATCGCCCCTTGATTTAAACCTTTTGTACCTTTCAACATATAATATCCATATACTGTATGTTTTTTTATCTCTTCTTTCTCATAATAATCGAGACTCTTTTTTTTATTTAAGATTTGGCTTGGTATTCGACTCATTCCAATATCATGAAGTACACCAGCCAATGCAACTTGCATCCACTCACTCTGATCCATCCCTATCCAATTGGCCATCATATAAGATAACATACCAACAGATAAAGCATGAACAATTTCATATTTATTTAAATCATTATTAAAATTAAGAGTGAGTAAGACTTTTTGATTTTGAAGTAGATAATCTAAAAGAGGTTCAATTGTATTTCTTAACTCGATAATGGGAATTTGAGGATTTCCTTGAGCTGACTTTAAAATTTTGGATACTAAGCGGAATGCACGATTATAATTTTTTTGATATAGCTCAACTTGGTGATTACTTTTATCATCTATTCTTTGCTCTTTTTTTGCATTTTTCAAAACCTTATTGTTTTCTTTATCTTTTTCGTCATCAATGATATGAATGTCTGTGACTCCAAATGCGAATAATATTTCTTGATCCTGCTCTTTTAAGATTGTTCCTTTTTTATATAAAAGGCCACCTAATTTGCTATACACATTCTCTTTTAGAACCATTCCTGATTGTATATTTTGGATTGAAATTATGGGCATAATAATATTTCCCCTTTTATCTTTTCGCTTATCTTCATTTTACAAATATTTCATTTTCAACGACAAGATGTAAATTTACATTTTCTTTGCTAAATAAAGAGTAAAAAGGGGCTGACTCATAAGGATCAGCGCCCTTTAAAGAATTACATAAATAGAATTCCTATGTTTTATTTTCAAACATATATTGTATATGTGATGGCTGTCCTTTACTTTTGGATCAGCCCCGAATTAATCATCTATTTCACGATAATCTTCATTATCGTTGGTGTGTACCCTAGCTACAGTTGCAACAGAATCATCATCTTGAATTTGAATCAATTTCACACCTTGGGTATACCTTCCTATTAAGGAGATGGTATTCATATTGAGACGAATGACCATTGCACTGGTTGTGACGATCATAAGATCATCATCTTCGGATACAACTTTTAAGCTAACGATATAACCATTTTTATTCGTTACATTTAAAGTTTTAATACCTTTGCCTCCTCTTGTTTGTATTCGATATTCAGAGGCTGGCGTTCGCTTCCCATAACCTTTCTCTGTCACGATTAATACATCGAGATCGTCACGGATAATATCCATTCCAACAACAAGATCATCGTTTGTTAATTGAATTCCTCTTACCCCTGTAGCACTTCTCCCCATCACTCTTACATCCTGCTCTGAAAAACGAATGGATTGTCCCATCTTTGTACCAAGGATGATCTCCTGGTTCCCATCCGTTAATTTGACTCCGATCAATTCATCATCATCTTTTAAGTTAATGGCAATAAGGCCACCCTTTCGTATATTTTCGTAATCAGAAAGATGGGTCTTTTTAACAATTCCCTGAGCAGTTGCAAAAAATAGATAATGATTTTCTGTATATTCCCTTATCGAGAAAACAGCATTAATCCTTTCATTCGATTCAATTTGAATCAAATTGATAATCGGCGTTCCTTTGGCCGTTCGACTTAATTCAGGAATTTCATATGCCTTTAAACGATATACTTTACCTTTATTTGTGAAAAACATGATATAGTTATGAGAACTGGTAATAAAGACATGTTGAACAAAATCGTCTTCTTTAGTTCCCATACCTGTAACACCTTTTCCACCTCGTCTTTGACTACGATAAGTGGAGATAGGTAGCCGTTTTATATAGCCCTGATGGGTTAACATGACGACGACCTCTTCTTCAGGAATGAGATCTTCTACATCAATCTCATTCTCAGCATTGGTAATCTTTGTCCTTCTCTCGTCGTTATATTTTTCCTTAATTTCTAATAATTCCTCTTTAATTATGGTTAATACTTTTTGTTCATCCGCTAAAATTGCTTTTAATTCAGCAATTTTTACCATTAATTCTTGATATTCATTCTCAATTTTTTCCCTTTCTAACCCCGTTAAGCGTTGTAATCTCATATCTAAGATTGCTTGGGCTTGAGTTTCAGTAAGCTGAAATTTGGTCATTAAACCATTTTTCGCTTCATCCGTGGTTCTCGATGCACGGATTAGTGCAATCACTTCATCTAAATGGTCTAAAGCAACCCGTAACCCTTCTAATATATGTGCCCTTGCTTCCGCTTTTTTAAGATCAAACTCTGTTCTTCTACGAATCACTACTTTTTGATGTTCTAAATAATGGGTTAGAACTTGTTTTAAATTGAGTACTTTTGGTTCTCCATCCACTAATGCTAAGATATTAATACCAAAAGAAGTTTGTAGACTTGTTTGCTTGTATAGGTTATTTAATACAACATTGGCATTTACATCTCGACGTAACTCAATAACAATCCTCATTCCATTTCGGTCTGACTCGTCCCTTAAATCAGTAATCCCATCAATTTTTTTATCGCGAACTAATTCAGCAATTTTTTCAATCAATTTCGCTTTGTTCACTTGATAAGGGATTTCCTCAACAATAATTCGACTCTTGCCATTATTCATTTCTTCAATAAAAGCTTTCGCTCGAATCGTAATTGAGCCTTTTCCTGTCTGATATGCCTTTTTAATCCCTTCTTTTCCTAATATAATTCCACCTGTTGGAAAATCTGGTCCTTTAATTGCTGTCATTAACTGATTGATCTCCACATCTTTGTGATCAATCAACATAATGATTCCATCGATCACCTCACCTAATTGATGAGGAGGGATATTCGTTGCCATCCCAACTGCTATACCAGCCGCTCCATTTACTAATAAATTAGGAAAACGAGCGGGTAATACCAAAGGTTCCTTTTCCGAACCGTCATAGTTATCACCAAAATCAATCGTTTCTTTATTGATATCTCGTAATAATTCTGTTGAAATCCTAGACATTCTCGCTTCTGTATAACGCATTGCTGCCGCAGAATCACCGTCAATAGAACCAAAATTTCCATGTCCATCTACTAAAACATAGCGAAATGAAAAATCTTGGGCCATCCGAACCATGGTTTCATAAACGGCAGCATCTCCATGAGGATGATATTTACCAATCACTTCACCAACAATTCTTGCCGACTTCTTGTGTGGTTTATCTGGCGTCATTCCTAATTCATTCATGGCGTATAAAATCCTACGATGAACAGGCTTTAATCCATCCCGTACGTCAGGCAATGCTCGGCTTACAATTACACTCATCGCATAATCGATAAATGAGCTTTTCATTTCCTGACTAATATTCACTTCTTTTATTCTTTGATTCGACTCAAGCATGTTTTACCTCCATCCCCTAGTCTAAACATCCAGATTACGAACATGTTTAGCGTATTCTTGGATAAATTCCCTTCGTGGCTCGACTTTATCACCCATTAACGTTTCAAAAACAGCATCAGCATCCGAAGCATCTTGTAAACTTACTTGTAACAATGTTCTACTTTCGGGATCCATTGTTGTTTCCCATAATTGGGTCGGATCCATTTCACCTAAACCTTTATAACGCCGGATGACAGGTTCTGGTCGATCAGGAAGTTCTGCTTTGATTTTTTCCAATTCACGATCATTATAGGCGTAACGAACGGTTTTCCCTTGTTTAATTTGATAGAGTGGTGGTTGTGCGATATATACATAACCTTTTTCAATTAACTCCCGCATGTATCGGAAAAAGAACGTAAGTAAAAGAGTACGAATATGTGCCCCATCGACGTCGGCATCTGTCATGATAATAATTTTATGATATCTGGCTTTTGAGATATCAAAATCATCGCCAATACCCGTTCCTAAGGCCGTAATCATAGCACGAATCTCTTCGTTCGCAAAGATTTTATCTAATCTTGCTTTTTCCACATTCAAAATCTTCCCTCGAAGAGGTAGAATCGCTTGAAAATTCCGATCCCGTCCTTGTTTTGCAGAACCACCCGCTGAATCACCTTCAACCAAGTAAAGTTCACTAATAGAAGCGTCTTTCGTTGAACAATCTGCTAATTTTCCAGGTAACGAACTTACTTCTAATGCGTTTTTTCTTCTTGTTAATTCTCTTGCTTTTCTAGCAGCTTCTCTTGCTCTCGCAGCCAAAACAGCCTTTTCAATAATTTTTTTAGCGACAGAAGGATTTTCATCCAAAAAGGTTGCTAATTTTTCCGCAAATAAGGACTCTGTAATCCCACGGACTTCGCTGTTACCTAATTTTGTTTTGGTTTGACCTTCAAATTGGGGATTTGGAATTTTTACACTGATTACTGCTGTTAGACCTTCCCGAACATCATCACCTGTAAGATTAGCATCTTGGTCTTTTAATAAATTATTTTTTCTTGCATAGTCATTTAAGACCCTTGTTAATGCACTTTTAAAACCAGACTCATGGGTTCCACCCTCATGTGTATGAATGTTATTGGCAAAAGATAATATATTGTTTGAATAGCTATCGTTATACTGCATCGATATTTCTAAATCAATATGATCCTTTGATCCTGATACGTAAATTGGTTTTGGATGCAATACATTACGGTTCTTATTTAAAAACTCGACAAAAGAGTTAATTCCACCTTCGTAGAAGAAATGATCCTTTTTCCCATCTTCCCTTTCATCAATCAGGTCAATCCGAATCCCTCTATTTAAAAAAGCCAATTCTCTTAATCTTGATTTTAACGTTTCATAGTTAAACTCTGTTGTCTCTTGGAAAATCTCTGGATCAGGCAGGAAAGAGACAGTCGTTCCTGTTTCATTGGTTTCACCAATCACCTTTAAATCTGCGTCAGGAACTCCACGATGATAGCTCTGTTGATGAATCTTCCCATCCCTTTTTACAATGACTTCTAGCCATGTGGACAAAGCATTCACAACTGACACACCAACACCATGTAACCCGCCAGAAACTTTATAACCTTCTCCACCAAACTTACCACCAGCATGTAATACGGTTAAAGCTACCTCAACTGCTGGTCGACCCATTTTAGGATGAATATCTACAGGAATACCACGGCCATTATCTACTACGGTAACACTATTATCTACGTGAATCGTGACAATGATATGATCACAAAAACCTGCTAAAGCTTCATCAATACTATTATCAACAACTTCCCACACCAAATGATGTAATCCGCGTTCTGATGTGGAACCAATATACATTCCCGGCCTTTTTCGAACGGCTTCAAGACCTTCTAACACTTGGATTTGACTTGCATCATAATTGTTCGACACTGTTTTCATATGTACCTCCAACTCATTTTTGAGTTTCTTTTTGAGTGATATAATTCTCTAAATAAAATGCATTGGCTCTTTTTTTCAATGTTACAGAGGAAATAGGTGAATAATAGATATAGTTCGTGGTGACGACGATTGATTTCACATCTGTTTCTGAGATACGGATGATTGGATGTTTTTGCTCCATTTTCTGTATAAAGGATTTCGCCTTTTTCGTCACTTCTTGATTACTCACATCAATGATCGCCACAACTTCTTTTGCTCGAACAACACTGTCTCCACCAATATGGATAAACACAATGTACACCTCAATCCTTTTTCGTAACTTTCCCCATTGACACGTAAAAATTAGATGAATGATTTAAATGAATTAAATCGATTCCCTCTGTTGTTGTTGTCGTAATCATGGTTTGTACTTTATTTTCTATAGTTTTAATTAAATGGGTTTGTCTTTTTTTGTCTAACTCCGATAAAACATCATCGAGTAAGAGGATAGGATATTCTCCTATTTCTTCATGAATCAATTCAATCTCTGCAAGTTTTAATGATAAGGCAGTCGTTCTTTGTTGTCCTTGTGACCCATAAGACCTCACGTCAATTTGATTGATATAAAAATCTAAATCATCCCGGTGAGGGCCAATCATACTTGTCCCTCGATTTAATTCTAGGGGCATGTATTTTTCAATGATACGTTCAAACTGAAATCGAATATCAGATTCTGTTTCCAAACCTTTTTCTAAAGGTATAGAACTTTTATAATAAATATTCAAATTTTCCATTCCTTCTGTAATTCCATCATGTACTTCTTGTGCTCTTTTTTCTAATTTTTTCAGAAATTTAAGCCGTTTATCTAATATTTTTGCCCCATGTTCAACCATTTGTACATTCCAAATTTCTAACATCTCCAATTTATTCTTCTTTACTTTTGAAAAATCCTTTAATAAATTATTTCTTTGCTGAAGAACTTTTTGGTATTGAGCGAGATGATAAAGATAAGAGGGTTGAATTTGACCAATTTCAATATCAAGGAATTTGCGCCGATATTGTGGACTACCCTTGACTAATGTTAAATCTTCAGGAGCAAAAAGGATCACATTGAATGCTCCTATATAATCGCTTAATTTTTTTTGTTCTAAAGCATTAATTTTTGCTTTTTTTCCTTTATCCGTGATTTGAATCTCTAAGCTTACATTTCCCATTGTTCTCTCAACAGTACCTTTAATAACAGAAAAAGATTGGCCCCATTGGACCAACTCCTTTTCTTTCGCAGTACGATGTGATTTTGCCAAAGCTAAAAGATAGATGGCTTCAACAATATTGGTTTTTCCCTGTGCATTATTTCCCTGGAAAATATTAATTCGCTGGTCAAAAAGTAAATCTAGTTCTGCATAATTACGATAATTTTTTAAGTGGAGATGAGTAAGAAACATATCTTCTCTCCCATTTATGATTATTTAGAAATAATTTGGTATTCGCCGTTATGCTGGATTCGAATTCGATCAGAGGCATACAGTTTTCTCCCCCGCCGATTCTCTTTTTCACCATTTACCCATATGTCATTTTCTTGCAAAAAGAACTTCGCTTGTCCTCCGGTATCAATGATGTTCAATAACTTTAATAACTGTCCTAGTGTAATAAATTCGCTATCAATTTTAACTAATTCCATATTCGAACTCCTTGATTTCAACACCCACGAATATTAAAGGTGACATAATTAATAAGTGCGAACGGGCAATATTAAATGCAAAGCCCAATCGTGATCTACTGGTTTAATTACAAATGGACTTAAAGCACCAGTAAATTCGATTCGTATTTCTTGACTGTCGATTGCTTTTAATGCTTCTAACACATATTTTGCATTAAATGAAATTTTAATTTGATCTCCATCGATTTCATTTGCTTGAATTTGTTCTGTTACATGACCGACTTCTTGAGAATTCGATGAAAGTTCAACCATCAAATGTTCTTGGGTAGTAAATTTTACAATATTATTCTTATCATCTTTTGCAATTAATAACGCTCTTTCTATCGCATCAGCAAATTCTTGTTTTGAAAGAATAAGATTCGTTTTAAATTTATCAGGAATAATTCTTGAAGTATCAGGATACGTACCATCTAATAATCGAGAATAGAATAACAGATGTTTCATTTTCACTTGAATTTGATTCTCTGTGACGATAATCTGAACAGTTGTTGGTTCATCCTCGAGTATTTTGCTCAATTCATTTAATGATTTTCCAGGTACTACAATATTGTGAAATGTTGTATCGTTAAGTGTCTCAACCATTGAGGTTCTGGTCGCTAATCGATGGGAATCGGTAGCAACAAATTTTAACATATGGTTTTCTAATTCCCAGAGTACACCTGTTAAAATTGGTCTACTTTCTAAAGTATGAACAGCAAATAATGTTTGACGAATCATTGATTTTAATAAATCGCTTTGAATTTTAAATACTTGCTCTTCCTCAATTTGAGGCAAATTAGGAAATTCCTCCGCATCATAACCATTTAGACGAAATTCAGTTCGTCCTGAACGAATAATCACAGATAAATGATCGGTCTGCTCAAATTCAATTTCATCACTAGGCAGTTTTTTTACAATTTCCACAATATATTTTGCAGGTAATACGATTTTTCCCTCTTGATAGATTTTTACATATTCCTTTTCCTGATCTATTTTAGGTATAAATATTTGAATAGAAATATCAGAGTCGCTTCCAATCAACGTTAATCCTTCCGCTGTTAGATCAAATTTAATCCCAGTTAATATGGGTATCGTTGTTTTTGTTGAAACGGCCTTATTTACATGTTGGATTCCATTCATCAGTTGTGATTTATCAATTATAAAATGCATAATGACCTCCAAAGCTAGAATATTTCATATTCTTTATTCATATATATATTAATTTAAAGTATTTCATAGTGATAGTAATAAGTATTGTGAACATGTGAATAAGCGGGAAAAAGTAAGAGTTTATCATATTATCAACATGTGGATAACGTGTGGATAAGTATATTTACTTATTCACACAACACACAATTAATTAAAGTTTTTAATTTTATCGGTTAAAGCTTTAATTGCCTGTTGTAATTCAGTATCTGTTTTTAATTCGCTCATTATTTTTTCATAGGCATGAATTACAGTAGAATGGTCTCTGCCACCAAAATCTTCTCCGATTTTTGGCAATGATAAATCCGTTAAAACTCTTGTGAGATACATGGCCACTTGTCTAGGAAAAGCGACCGCTCTAGTTCTTTTCTTTGCTTTTAGATCATCTAGCTTAAGACCGTAGTACTCTGCAACTGCTTTTTGAATACTATGAATTGTAATTTCTTTTGGTTTAGCTGATGGAATAATATCTTTTAAAGCCTCGGCTGCTAATTCCACACTCATGTCTTTATTAATCAATGAAGAATAAGCTACTACACGAATCAATGCCCCTTCTAATTCGCGGATATTCGTGTCTATTTGATTTGCGATATAGATCATGACTTCATTTGGAATATCTAAGTTCTCCGCTTTTGCTTTTTTTCTTAAAATTGCAATTCTTGTTTCTAAATCAGGTGGTTGTATATCTGTGATTAGTCCCCATTCAAAACGGGAGCGCAATCGGTCTTCTAATGTAGGAATTTCTTTAGGTGGGCGATCACTAGAAATAATGATCTGTTTATTTGCTTCGTGCAAAGCATTAAAAGTATGGAAAAATTCTTCTTGCGTTGATTCTTTTCCAGCTAAAAACTGAATATCATCAATTAAGAGAACATCGATATTTCGATATTTATTACGAAATTCAACGGTTTTATTATCACGAATTGCATTAATAAATTCGTTCGTGAATTTTTCAGATGAGATATAGAGAACTTTTGCTTTTTCATTATGCTGGATCACGTAATGACCAATCGCATGCATTAAATGAGTTTTGCCAAGTCCTACGCCACCATAGATAAATAATGGATTATATGCTTTGGCTGGAGCTTCCGCTACTGCAAGAGAGGCAGCGTGTGCAAAGCGATTCCCAGCTCCGATTACAAAAGTATCAAATACATATTTCGGATTTAAAATTGATTTATATTGTGAGTCTTCATCTTCAGTAGGAGGAACGATCTTTTTTTTCGGAGTCGGATCAGGAATGAAATCCATTTCCGTAGTAGATGGGATAATAAATTTAATTTTGAAATTCTCACCAGTTATCTCGTATAAGGTTTCTTGGATTAAGATCGAGTATCGGGATTCTAACCAATCCCTAGCAAATTCATTCGGAGCTATGATCGTCAATTGATCCTTTATTAGGGACGAAGCTTGGGTTGATTGCAACCAAGTTTCAAAACTAGGTTTGCTAATTTTTCCTTCAATAACAGATAAAGTTTTCTTCCATAAAGTTTGTAACTGTTCCACGTTAAACTCTCCCATATTGTTTTTCCACAGATAAAAGTTGATATTGTGGATAAAAATCTGTCGATTTTTGGGAAAATATCGAAACAAAAATAAAATAAAGAACATGTTGTGAATAAAAAATCCACAACCAAGGATAATTGTCCACAGATTTATCCACAGGCTGTGAATATATTTCTTTTATTTCATGGATTATTAACAGAATAAATCAAAAACATGATATCAAATTAATCCTATTATATCAATGGTTTTCTCGAATTATCCACATTTACTACAAGTTGTGTGTAATTATTATTAACAATACTATATTTTGTGGATAATCTGTGGAAAAATTGTCGAAAATGAGTGATTTTTGACAATGAAGTTATCAACAAAAAAATAGTAGGGGAAATTAAGGTTTTGAGCTGATGTGGTTCATTCATGTATTTTCGGTGTTTCTTGACAAAATAGACTTTTCCTTAATATAATGTGAAAGAATGTCCTTACACTATGAAATATGGATCCTCAAGAGGAGGTGTAATCATACATGAAACCAACATATCAACCAAATGTTCGTAAAAGAAAGAAAGTTCATGGTTTCCGCAAGAGAATGAGTACGAAAAATGGACGTAAAGTATTAAAGGCGCGTCGTGCGAAAGGAAGAAAAGTTCTATCTGCATAGGTCACTTATATGTGGCCTTTTTTTCTATTAATTTATGAAAACTTTCTTAAATTCATTGATGTGATGTGATAAAATAGGTTTATTCTAGATTATATTTACCTATACTTTTTTCATAGAAGTTATTTTGATAACGCATTCAACTGATTTGTGGTGGTAAGAATTTGAAAAAAGAATTTCGGCTTAGAAAAAGAGAAGATTTTAAAAAAGTTTATCAATACGGACATTCCATTGCGAATCGATCTCTGGTATTGTATGAATTAGATAATATCCAAATTGAATCTTATCGTTTTGGGATTTCCGTTAGCAAAAAATTAGGGAAAGCTGTTGTTAGAAATCGAGTGAAACGTTTAATCAAAGAAGCGATTCGTTCTGTAATAAGTCGCAACGAAATTAAAAAACATAAAGATTACATTTTTATTGCCCGTAAACCGATCATTGAGATGGACTTAGAACAAATTGAAAAAAGTATAGAATACCTTTTCAATAAAAAACATTTAATCATTAGAAAGTAAGGTGGAACAATCTGATGAAAAGGTTCTTTTTATCATTGATTCGTTTCTATCAGAAGTTTATTTCACCTATTAAGCCAGCAACATGCCGTTTTTATCCTACTTGTTCTCATTATGCTTTGGAAGCGATTGAACTTCATGGCCCAATCAAAGGTGGATGGCTATCAGCAAAGCGAATCGCAAAATGTCATCCGCTACATCCAGGAGGATATGATCCTGTTCCTAAAGATTAGTGAATATTATTTAGAGGGGGAATTTTGTTTGCGGAAACGCTCACTCATTTTTTTACTTATATTAGGACTAATGTTATTTAGTACTGGATGTTCTACGAAAGGTGTACCTGATCCAAATAATGGAATTTGGGATCGATATTTTGTCTATCCCTTATCTGAAACCTTAAATTTCTTTGCAAAGATTCTTTTTAATAATTATGGTTTGTCGATTATTGTTGTTACGATCATTATTCGCTTCTTAGTCTTACCTTTAATGATCACACAGATCAAAAGTCAAAAAGCAATGCAGGCATTACAACCTGAGATCACGAAAATAAGGGAAAAATATAAAGATAATCCCCAAAAAATTCAAGAAGAAACGATGAAGCTTTTCCAAAAACATAATGTCAATCCTTTATCAGGGTGTCTACCAATTTTGATTCAAATGCCGATTTTAATCGCTTTTTATCATGCGATTATGAGAAATCCTGATATCTCAGCACATTCATTTTTATGGTTACAATTGGGACAAAAAGACCCTTATTATATCTTACCGATTTTAGCAGCCGTTTTTACATATATCCAAACTGTGATGATGAATACCAGCGTTGCGACAACACCACAAGCGGTTCAACAACAAAAGATTATGTCGATTATGATGCCTTTAATGATTCTTTTTATTGGTATCACATTACCATCAGCTCTAGCTCTTTATTGGGTGGTAGGTAATATCTTTACTATTGCTCAGACGAAATTAATTACTCATAAGAAATAGGTTTATTGGGGGATTCAAAAATGGAAAAAATCATTGCTACGGGAAAGACTGTAGAAGAAGCAATAAACTCAGCCCTCAGACGACTCAATACTACAGAAGATAAAGTAAAAATAAAGGTGATTGAACAACCTGGAAAACGGTTTTTTGGTTTAATAGGGCGAAAAGATGCGGTTGTAGAAGTAACATTGATTTCTGAATCAGAATCAATTCAAGACACACTCACAGAAAAAACTTTGGTTGAGGACAAAACAGAAGTTAATGCAGTAAACCAAATGGTCTCATTAAAGGATCCGATTGAAGAAGCCAAAGAGTTTTTAGCTAATGTCTTTAAAAAGATGGAGTTAACCGTTGAAATTGAAGTTACTAAAGAAGAGGAACAAACGATTTTTAATCTGATTGGAAATGATTTGGGAATTTTAATTGGCCGAAGAGGGCAAACTTTAGACTCGTTACAATATTTGACAAATATTGTCGCAAATCGATATGTGAAAGATCAGCGCTTGAGAATCGTTTTAGATGCAGAAAATTATCGCTCAAGAAGAAAAGCAACATTAGAAGAGTTGGCAATGAAATTAGCAGATCGAGTAGTACGGACAGGGAAAGATGTCATTCTTGAACCGATGAGTCCTCATGAACGGAAAATTATTCATTCTAAATTACAAAATCATCCAAAAGTTCAAACCATTAGCCAAGGAGAGGAACCGAATCGTAAAGTAATGATTACGAGGAAATATTAATTAGACTATATTTTATGGGGAGCATAAGCTCCCTTTTTTAATTTTATCGATTAATCAACATAGGGATAAAAAATAAATTTTTGTTATCAACATGTGGATAAAACTTCACTATTTTGTTTTTAGATGAGAAATATGTTATTCTATCTTTTTAAGAGAAATCTATTGCTTTTTAATTTTGGGGTGAAAGATCAATGGAGTTTGATACAATTGCTGCGATTTCCACACCATTAGGGGAAGGTGGCATTGCAATCATTCGTGTAAGTGGGGATCGAGCTATTCAAGTAATAGATTCGATTTTTAAAGGCAGGAAAAAGTTATCCACGGTGGATAGCCATACAATCCATTATGGGCGAATTGTGGATAAGAATGGAGAAACGGTGGATGAAGTTTTAGTTACCGTGATGAAGTCTCCACGAACATTTACTCGTGAAGATGTTGTGGAAGTGAACTGTCATGGGGGAGTTATAGCTGTTAAAAAAGTACTTGATGTGATTTTAGATCAAGATGTTCGTCTGGCAGAACCAGGGGAGTTTACAAAAAGGGCATTTTTAAATGGTAGAATTGATTTAACACAAGCTGAGGCAGTAATCGATCTTATTCGTTCAAAAACAGATCGAGCGATGGCTTTAGCGATGAAACAAGTAGAAGGAAAGCTTTCCTCGAAAATTAAAGAGATTCGGCAGAGTTTATTAGAAGTATTGGCCCATATTGAGGTAACAATTGATTATCCTGAGCATGATGTGGAGTCTGTCACCCATGATTTCCTTTTAGAGAAAGTAAACCACGCCAAAAAGGAAATCGAACGATTGCTTGCACATGCTTCTCAAGGTAAAATTCTGCGTGAAGGGCTGTCTACAGCGATTATCGGTAGACCAAATGTAGGGAAATCTTCATTATTAAATGCGTTAATCCGAGAAAATCGGGCGATTGTTACAGATATTCCTGGGACAACTAGGGATATTATCGAAGAGTATGTCAATATTGGAGGAATCCCACTCAAATTAATTGATACAGCTGGAATTCGTGAGACGGAAGATATTGTTGAAAAAATCGGTGTAGAACGTTCAAGAAAGGCTTTAGAAGAAGCAGACCTTATTTTATTTGTATTGAATTATAATGAGTCGCTTTCAGAAGAAGATAAGCAATTAATTGCTTTGGTGAAAAATTTAAATGTGATTTTGATCGTTAATAAGACCGATTTACCGCAAAAACTGAACATCGAAGAGATAAAAGAAACCTTTCCTGATACTCCGATCATTTTTACTTCTATAAAAGAGGAAGAAGGGATAGATGATTTGGAGAATGCGATCACTCATTTATTTTTTGAAGGGAAAATTGAATCCGACGATTTGACTTATATTTCTAATTCACGACATATTTCTCTATTGAAAAAGGCGAAGAATAGTTTAGAGGAAGCCATTCAATCGACTGAGCAATGGTTACCGATCGATATGGTTGCAATCGATTTAAAAAATGCGTGGGATCAACTTGGTGAAATTATTGGTGATTCTGTTTCAGAAGATTTAATCGATCAGATTTTTTCTCAATTTTGTGTGGGTAAGTAAGAATGGAGGGATATAGATGGGATATCGCGCTGGTGAATATGGTTGTATTGTTGTAGGTGCTGGGCATGCAGGTGTAGAAGCAGCTCTAGCATCTGCACGGATGGGCGTGAAAACATTATTATTAACCATCAGCTTAGATACAATAGCTTTTATGCCCTGTAACCCATCGATCGGTGGTCCGGCAAAAGGTCATGTCGTTCGAGAAATCGATGCCTTAGGTGGAGAAATGGGAAGAAATATTGATAAAACCTATTTACAAATGCGGATGCTAAATATAGGTAAAGGTCCTGCTGTTCACGCACTAAGGGCACAAGCAGATAAGTTTGAGTATCAACGTGAAATGAAAAAAACGATTGAGAATACACCAAATTTAACCTTAAAACAAGCAATGGTAGAACAATTAATTGTTGAAGATAATCGTGTAAAAGGAGTAATTACGAAATCTGGAGCTGAATATTATAGTGAGACAGTGGTCTTAACAACAGGCACCTATTTAAGAGGTAGAATCATTATAGGCGATCTCATTTATGAAAGTGGTCCAAACAATCAACAACCATCTGTTAAATTATCGGAAAACCTTCGTGAACTTGGCTTTGAACTCGTTCGTTTTAAAACGGGTACCCCACCAAGGGTACATCGAGATACAATCGATTTTTCAAAAATGGAAATTCAACCAGGGGATGAAGTACCACGAGCCTTTTCTTTTGATACAACAGAGTATCGGTCAGAGCAGATCCCCTGTTGGCTAACCTATACAAATTTCCTAACTCATTCAATCATTAATAATAATTTACATCGTGCGCCGATGTTTTCTGGCGTCATTGAAGGAACGGGTCCTCGTTACTGCCCATCGATCGAGGATAAGGTTGTTCGTTTTCATGATAAACCTCGTCATCAAATTTTCTTAGAACCAGAAGGAGAACATACAAAGGAAATGTATGTTCAAGGCTTTTCTACCAGTCTACCAGAAGATGTTCAAATTAAAATGTTAAGAACTTTGCCTGGATTAGAAAAAGCGGAAATCATGAGACCTGGTTACGCCATCGAATATGATGTAATTGTTCCAACACAATTAAAGCCAACACTAGAAACGAAAAAAATTAAAAATCTATTCACAGCTGGCCAATTGAATGGAACTTCCGGTTATGAAGAAGCAGCTGGGCAAGGATTAATGGCTGGAATTAATGCTGCTTTAAGGGTATTAGGTAAAGATCCATTAATTCTCGATCGTTCTCAGGCTTACATCGGTGTGTTAATTGATGATCTGGTTACAAAGGGAACAAACGAACCATATCGATTACTCACTTCTCGGGCTGAATATCGTTTATTATTACGTCATGATAATGCTGATTTACGTTTGCGTGAAATTGGTTATCAAATTGGTTTGATTGATGAAGAAAGATATCAACGCTTTCTTGAAAAGAAGAGAAAAATTGAAGCCGAAATTTCTCGTTTGAAACAAGAAAAAGTGAAGCCTACACCAGAAATACAGCAAATTCTGCGTGAATTAGGAACCGCAGAATTAAACAATGCTGTTGATTTAGCTACGCTATTGCGTCGACCAGAGATTAATTATTCTGTGATTGAGAGAATATCTCCTAGCACTGAGAAGTTAACTCCAGAAGTAAAAGAACAAGTAGAAATTCAAGTGAAATATGTAGGTTACATTGAAAAGCAGTTACAACAAGTAGAAAAGATGAAAAAGGTAGAAGCGAAAAAAATTCCTGAATGGGTTGATTATAATAAAATTAGCGGAATCTCTAGTGAAGCGAGGGAAAAATTAAATAAAATTCAACCTTTAAATATTGGTCAAGCTTCTCGTATATCTGGAGTTAGTCCTGCCGATATATCGATGCTTCTAATTTATATTGAGCAAGGGAAAAAAGAGATGGAGATTAAATAGTATGATGGAAGAGCTAAAAAAGCTATTAGAACCTTATCAAGTGGAATGTACTGATGTTCAACTTCAGCAATTTGAGACCTTTTATCGATTGTTACTAGAATGGAATGAGAAGATGAATTTAACGGCAATCACGGAAGAAAAAGAAGTAATTGTCAAGCATTTTTTCGATTCCATTACTCCGGCATTCTATTATCACTTGTCGAATCAAAAAATGATTGATGTTGGCGCTGGAGCTGGCTTTCCAAGTATACCTTTAAAAATTTGTTTTCCCGAATTAAAAATGGTGTTACTTGATTCATTGAATAAACGTATCAACTTTTTAAAAATAGTTGGTGAAAAACTAGGTTTTACCGATTTTGAATGTGTACATGGGAGAGCTGAAGAATTAGGGCAAAAAAATATCTATCGTGAATCCTTTGATATTGGAATTGCAAGGGCTGTTGCCAGATTGAATATTTTGGTCGAGCTTACACTCCCCTTCGTAAGAAAGAATGGAATGATGATTGCCATGAAGGGTTCCCATGCATTAGATGAAATCGCAGAAGCAAAAAAAGCAATCGAAATCCTAGGGGGAGAATTAAAAGAAACAAAAGTTTTTGATCTTCCGTATGAGTATGGCGAGCGAACAATTATTTTACTAGATAAAACGAAAAATACACCAAAGAAATATCCACGAAAACCTGGTACACCCAATCGACAGCCAATCATTTAAATTAATGTTTCACGTGAAACAATCTAAGTGACGAATAGATGAAGAAGTCTATTCGTTATTTTTTTAGAAATAGCTCCCAATGGAATGCATTGGATATACTAACCTGATATGGCTTGTATGTCTAACGCTGCTCCTAACCTTACGGTTTTCCCTTAACAAACGGTAAGTAGGAAAACATACTCGCTAAAGTCGCAGTTTATAGAATCATACAAGCCTGTGATTCGATATGGGTTTGTATATTTCATAATTGTAGACATAGTACGACTAGCAGCTTTAGCTGTGTAGCGTGCTTTGTGTGCTTTTGGGAGTGTATTTATACACGGTTAACGGAGCGCGTTGGGATATACAAGCTATTTTTATGAAATAATAGTATTCTTATTGATGATTCATGGATTATTATTTTATTAGATTGCAAAACATTGCAAGTTTTGACGCATGCTAAAATACAATACTGTTTTATGAAATATGGTTGATTGATTTTTTTCAATCTATTCTCATTTCTTCTTGAATGGTTTAAAATAAATACAGTCCTTTTAACCAATAAAATAAAGAAGACCCTTATCCCTCCAGGTGGGGGGATGAATTGTTGCCCTTTAGCAATACCCGAGCAAATGATATAATATAAAAAATATGGATGGGATACATAAATGCAACGATGATCGTAGGAATTACAGGAAGCTATGCCTGTGAAGATGGGAGAGTTCACTTTAATTCGATTATTTTGATTATAAATTAGCAGGATTTTAAAAAAAATAATAGAATACATTATGTGGAATGAAAGTGTTAGGTAGGTGTGGTCCAATGAAAGACCATTTATCGCGTTTTTTTGGGTTAGCAGAACGTAATCAAGATTCACAAGCTGAAGAGGTTATTTATATTCCAGTAGACAAAATTATCCCTAGTCCTTATCAACCTAGAACGGTGTTTGCTGATGATAAACTCGATGAGTTATGCCAAACGATCAAAACTCATGGAATTATTCAACCAATTGTCGTTCGGATTCGAAATGAACAATATGAAATTATTGCTGGTGAACGCCGATGGAGAGCGGTTAAAAAATTAGGGTGGGATAAAATCCCAGCCATTATTAAAGATTATAATGATGGACAAGCTGCTTCCATTGCTCTGATCGAAAACTTGCAAAGAGAAGGGTTAACAGCGATCGAAGAGGCAGTTGCCTATAAAAAATTAATTGAAATTCATGGTTTAACTCAAGAAAGTTTGGCTCAGCGATTAGGGAAAAGTCAATCAACGATTGCGAATAAATTACGTTTATTAAATTTATCGCCAACGATTCAAAATGCATTAATGTCTCGACAGATTACAGAAAGACATGCAAGGGCGTTACTATCTGTTCATGATGTTGAAACACAAGAGAAGATTTTAAGAGAAATCCTTGAAAAAGAATTAAATGTAAAGCAAACAGAAAATCGAATTAAACAGATTTTAGAAAAATTTACAAATCAGGAAAAGCCAAAACCAAAACGTGTTGCCTTTTCAAGAGATGTTCGATTAGCAATGAATACGATTCGTCAATCTGTCGATATGGTAATAAAAACAGGTTTATTAATTGAAACGAATGAAATTGATCACGAAAACTATTATGAGTTTGTGATAAAGATTCCAAAAAACAAATAAATGATTGAAAGCGTCAATAATCGACTCCATCAAGAGAAGCTTCAATTTGAAGCTTTTCTTTTGCGCTTCGAACAACCTCGCTAGATTTAGACAGCTTAGAACTTTGTTGTTAGGAAAATGAGGTGAGAGAATTCATGGGAAAAATTATCGCCATTACGAATCAAAAGGGCGGTGTTGGAAAAACAACAACTTCAGTAAATTTAAGTGCTAGTTTGGCAAAACTAGGAAAAAAGGTTTTGTTGGTTGATATAGATCCTCAGGGGAATTCGACAAGTGGGATTGGGATTAATAAAGCGGATGTAGAATATTGCATCTATGATGTCTTAATTAATGATATATCCCCTAAAGATGCGATTTATCCTACTCAGATCGAGGGGTTAGATATTATTCCTGCAACGATTCAATTAGCTGGAGCAGAAATCGAACTCGTTCCTACGATATCACGTGAAGTTCGTTTAAAAAGAGCACTGCATGTCGTAAGCGACCAATATGATTATGTCATTATTGATTGTCCACCTTCTTTAGGAATCCTTACTGTTAATTCATTGACCGCTGCTGACTCTGTGATTATCCCGATACAATGCGAATATTACGCATTAGAGGGATTAAGTCAATTATTAAATACCATTCGTCTTGTGCAAAAACATTTAAACACAGAATTAAAAATTGAAGGTGTTCTTCTAACAATGTTTGATGCTAGAACCAATCTTGGAATTCAAGTTGTTGAGGAAGTTAAAAAATATTTCCAAGATAAGGTTTATTCAACAATTATTCCAAGGAATGTTCGTTTAAGTGAAGCTCCCAGTCATGGTCAATCGATTATTACATATGATCCTAAGTCTAGAGGTGCAGAGGTTTATCTTGATTTAGCAAGGGAAGTGATTTCTTATGAATAAGCGTCTAGGGAGAGGTTTAGATGCTTTAATTCCTTCCTTAAACATCGAAGATCATGAGAAAGTAACAGAAATTGAAATCAATCAAATTCGTCCAAATCCCTATCAACCGCGAAAAGTATTTAATCAAGAACAATTGTCTGATTTAATGGCTTCCATTAAAGAACATGGGGTCATTCAACCTATTATTGTTAGAAAAACATTAAAAGGTTATGAGATCGTCGCTGGTGAACGTAGATGGCGAGCCAGTAAGGAATTGCAATTCGCTACCATTCCTGCTGTCGTTAAAGAGTTTACCGACCAACAGATAATGGAAATTGCACTCATTGAAAATCTTCAGAGAGAGGATTTAAATGCAATCGAAATTGCAAACGCTTATGAAAAATTAATGAAAACATTTCAATTAACCCAAGAAGAACTATCTGTTAGAGTAGGGAAAAGCCGTCCACATGTGGCGAATATTTTACGATTACTTCAACTACCTAAATTGATTCAAGAAGAAATAATGAATGGCCGACTATCCATGGGGCATGCGAGAGCTTTGATTGCTTTAGATACAGAGGAAAAACAGATCAATTTCGCAAAACGGACAATTGAGGAAAATTGGAGTGTTCGTACGCTAGAAGAAAAAATTCAACAAGAAAAAAGAAATGTTTCACGTGGAACATTAAAAAAGAAAACAGAAACCCATTCCATAAAAGCTTATCGTCATATAGAAGAACAACTTCGGGAAACATTTAAAACATCTGTTAAGATTAAACAAGGGAAAAATAAAGGGAAAATAGAAATTGAATATTTTGATCAAAATGATTTACAGAGAATTTTGGAGTTAATGGGTGTGTAACATGAATATAAGGCAACCAAATTGGTTGTCTTTTCATCGTTTTGCATCCGATAAGTAACATTTGTAAGACGAATTTTATTTCTTTTATATTTTGAAATGAGGTGTAATTATGATTTATTTTGATCATGCAGCCTCTTCTTGGCCAAAACCAAAGCAAGTGATTGAAAAAATGGTTCAATTTTTAACAGAAAATGGCGCGAACCCAGGTAGAGGTAATCACAAAATGGCGGATATAGCAGGTAAAGAGATTTATCAAACCCGGGTTAAATTAGCAAAACTTTTCCATATTCAAAACCCCAATCAAATTACATTCTTTATGAATACAACACAGGCTTTAAATCTAGCGATTAAGGGTCTCCTTTCTCCTGGGGACCATGTGATTACGACAAAATTAGAACATAATTCAGTTCGAAGACCATTAGAGTATTTGAAAAAAGTAATAGGGGTTGAAATTTCATATTTAGATGTTGATCACGCAGGATATATCTCCTTAGAATTATTAAAAAAATCATTTCAATCAAATACAAAATTATTAGCCATTAGTCATGCATCAAATGTTTTAGGGTCCATTCAACCGATAAAGGAAATTGGCCAAGTTGTGAAAGAAAAGGATATCTACTTTTTATTAGATAGTGCCCAGACAGCTGGAAGATATCCTATTCATGTTCAAGAGATGAATATTGATCTTTTAGCTTTTCCTGGCCATAAAGGTCTTTTAGGTCCACAAGGAGTAGGAGGATTATATATCCATCCTGAATTACAATTAACTCCACTGATTCACGGAGGAACAGGAAAATTCTCTGAAGATGTAGATCAACCTTCTCAAAGCCCAGAGAGGTATGAATCTGGAACCTTAAATACGGTTGGAATTGTTGGGTTAGGGGCTGCACTAGATTATCTTGAAGAGATCGGTATAGAAACATTGAGAAAAAAAGAATGGGCATTGACCCAAAGATTATTAAAAGGACTTGAGGAAATAGAAGGCGTAAAATGGTATGGTCCTGATCTCAATCAGGAAAGAGTTTCTGTTGTCAGTTTTACGGTTGAAGGAATCGATTCGGCTGAAATAGCAACCATCTTGGATCAACATTACGAGATTGCAGTTCGTAGTGGTTTTCATTGTTCGCCACTCGTTCATCAAACAATGGGTACTTCAAATGGGGCGATCAGAGCTAGTTTGGGGTATTCAAATACTGAAGAAGAAGTGGATACTTTTTTAGCAGCCATCCGGGAAATCGCTTTAACGTTACGGTAAAGGGGGGGAGTTAATGGTATTAACAGGAACTATCGTGAATACAATTGCCATCATTTTTGGAGGAATTATTGGGAGTTTTCTTTCTAATATCCCCCAACAAATACGAAATACGGTGATGCAAGGGATTGGCCTTGCTGTGATCATTCAAGGAATAACCATGGGTTTAAAAACACAAAACTTTTTATTAGTGATCTTCAGCTTGGTATTAGGTGGTATTATTGGTGAATATTTAAAAATTGAGGACCGTTTAGACCGTTTAGGTAGATGGATAGAAGAAAAAGTCGGTGGGAAAAGTAAAGGAAGTATTGCAAACGCATTTGTTACTGCTACTCTTGTTTACACTATCGGAGCAATGGCGATTTTGGGTTCTTTAAATAGTGGTTTGAATTTAGACCATAGCTTATTATATTTAAAAGCGATGCTTGACGGTTTTTCAGCCATTATTTTTGCTTCCACTTTAGGTATAGGGGTAATATTCTCAGCGATACCTGTTTTTATCTACCAAGGAACGATTGCACTATTAGCCACTTATATTCATTCATTTATATCAAAGGACTTACTTGATCAGATGATTGTAGAAATTACAGCAACTGGTGGTATATTAATTATTGCAATAGCCATTAATATTTTAGAATTTAAAAAAATTAATGTAGCCAATATGTTACCTGCAATAGTTATTGCTCCATTAGGTGTAGCGATTATCAAATTATTCTTTTAAAAATGTGGAACTTTGGAGAAGGGAAGAACAACAGTGGAAATCGTTTCACAATATCAGAATGAACTTATCATTTTATTAGTATTGGTCAGTGTGATTCAACTTTTTTGGATTTTTATACTCAGTATTAAGATTGGAAAGACGAGAAAACGTTTGAATCGTTTTACACGGGGAGAAGGGAATCAAAACTTAGGACAATTAATTGAAGGATACAATCAAGAAATTGAAACGATGAAACACGAATTAACAACCAATACAGAAAAAATCGATATCATTTTTCAACAAATTGGAAAATTAAAAGGCAGAGTAGGAATGGTTCGTTATAATGCATTTGGCGAGCAAGGAAATGATCTTAGTTTTTCGATTGCAATGCTCGATGAAAAACAAAATGGCATTGTGATCACAAGTATCTATAACCGTGAACAATCCAATACTTATGCAAAACCAATTGAAAATGGTCAATCAAGTTATCGTCTTTCTGAAGAGGAAAAAAAGGCGATCGAAAAAGCGATCCATACTTAAGGTAGGATTTGTTTATGATTTATTTCATTGTTAATCCTTTATCAGGTAAGGGAAAAGCAAGAAAATATTTATCCTTTATTGAAAAATTTTTAAAAGAGCTAAACATCACTTATCAATTTTTTATCACTGAATATAAAGGACATGCTTTTCAAATTGCTCAAGAATTACGGGGGAAACCGGAAGTTAGTTTCATTATTATAATTGGCGGGGATGGAACATTACATGAAGTTGTGAATGGTTTATACCCCTCAGATATTCCTTTAGGATATATTCCAGCAGGATATGATAAAGTAGTAGAGTTAGCCAATCGCTCCAGATGGAAACAAAAATTTCCAAGTCTTTTAAAAAGGAGAATGCAGCAAATTATTAGTTTGCTGCATTCTCCTTATTGTAACCATATAATCTTAAACTTTGATGAATAGAATTCGCAATCATATCAGCCATTTTCATCACGACATGTAACCGAGTATTTTGTAGGACAAAATACTCCATAAAACCCCCTATATTGACAACTCCAGAAATATGAAAATGACCGATTTCAGGGAGATTTTTCTGAACCCCAGCCCCAGGTTTTAGTGGCCCATCCACGACTTGAATCGATCCAACACTTCCTAATTGTCCAAGACAAGCGTCGACAGCAAGGATACCAGAATAGGGATACTGTTCTTCTATAAAATGAATCGTATTTTCAAGGTTCAAAGCATGAACAGGCTCTTCTAGTGTACCTAATACCGTGTAATGGCTTGGTTCCATTAATTTTAATTTTGAACCTACTAAAGGACCCAAAGCATCTCCTGTGGAGCGATCTGTACCAATACAAACAACGACCCAATGATCATAGGAGTATTTGTCCATGTAGTTAAGAATATAATGGGATAACTGAATATCACCCCGAGGGTTAGAATAGTCAATCACATATTTAGAAGGATTTTTAAATTTAAGGAAATCCATAAATACCTCCAAAAAAATAGTATTACTAGTATACGTGGATATTTAAGGAAATATACATAGTACATGGACAAATAATGACTGAATCTTAATTAGGAAGAATGAAGAATAAGGATAGAAAAGAAGATATGTGATTCAGTTGAAAGGTTAAGGGGAGAAGTGTGATATGATAAAAAATGGGATCAAGATTGGGCTAACGATCATGGGAACAACGATTGGTGCTGGGTTTGCTTCAGGAAGGGAGATATGGGAATTTTTCACTTCTTATGGGTTGCAAAGTCTCGTTGGTTTAATGATTACTTTGTTGTTACTCCTTTTAAGTAGCATGGTGATTTTATGGTTAAGTTGGCGCTTTGAAACAGAAAACTATTATGATATTCTTGTTCTTTTGATGGGAACTCATTTGGCAAAAATTTTTGATTGGTTTATTTTTTTATATTTATTTTCAGGTTCGATTGTGATGTTTGCTGGGAGCGGGGCCATTTTCGAGCAGTGGGGAAACTCGATGGTTTTAGGAGTCTTACTATTGGCAATTCCTTTATGGATTGTTTTAGCTCGTGGTGTAAGGGGGCTCATTTCTTTAAATAGTGTTTTGATGCCCATAAAAATGTTAATGATGATCTATGTTGGTACCCTTTTTCTGATGAATGATCAAGAGGTGGCTTCTCATTTTATCAGAGAACATTTAAAAGTGTGGCCCTCAGCTATCACGTATGTCGCTTTTAATGTGATTTCTCTTCTAGGAGTTTTGTCCACCATCGGTAAGAAAATCCGTTCGAGAGGAGAAATTATTTTCGGTAGCGTGGTTGGAACTTTCGGTCTAGGATTGATCGCTTTTTTAATGAACCTCTCCTTATTGCGGGTTCCTAATGTGGATCATTATGAGATACCGCTTTTCTCCATCATCCCAAATCAACCGATTTTTAGGGTATTTGTCTCGATCATCTTATGGTTAGCGATTTATACGACAGCATTAAGCAATGTTCATGGTATAATTTTCCGAGTTCAAAAAAAATTTCCATTTTCAACTGGAAAGTTAAGCTTCGTTTTTCTAACCTTGATCGCGCCAATTTCATTTGTAGGTTTTTCTAATTTGATCCAATTTTTATATCCTTTATACGGGGTCTTAAATTTATATGTATTATCCTTGATCATCCTTTACCCTTTTCAACAACTCTAGAAAAATACTATAATTTCAATAAGAAAGAGATAAAAAAACATGGACAATAGTGTAACAAACAATTTTCTAGGAAGGGAATCGTAATCATGTTCTATTCCATCGTCAAGGCCTTGCTATGGGCTATTTTGAAGCTATATAATCGAATCACCGTACACGGTTTATCTTTTGTTCCAAGAAAAGGAGCGTTTATACTTGTTGCCAATCATAGTAGTTATCTAGATCCCATATATATCGGTATAAGTATTCCAAGGAAGCTTCATTTTATCTTAAAACCAGCAGAAGACTCCCTCTTCTATAAAAAAAGTTCCTATTCTAAAGGATAGGAAGCCTCCACCTTTTTAGGTGGTGGGTAGTTCACGGCTAAGAAAGAGGCATTTCAAAATCGGATGATGAACTGGTTACTTACTCATTTAGGTGCATTTCCAGTCGACAGGAAACAAATGGGGATTACAACTGTGAAGAAAGCAATCCGTATTTTAGCAGATCAACAAGTATTTGCTATTTTCCCACAGGGAACAAGAAAAGAAGAACAGGAAATCACAAATATGAAACAAGGGGCAGCATATTTTGCAATCAAAACAAATACACCTATCCTCCCCGTATATATAAAGGGGACAGATAAGGTGATGCCAAGAGGACAAGCTTGGATTTTACCTGCAAAAGTAGAGATCTTTTTTGGAGAGATGATTCGCTTAGAAGGTTTATCAGGTCTAGATCATGATCAGGCCATCAAATACTTAACCGATCAAATAAAAGCGGAAATGAATCGTTTGGCAAAACAATTTTCTTGAAAGGGATGAATAAATCATGAATTTAGAAACAGCTCTAGAAAATATGAATCAATTATCAACGTTAAGCTTTTGGGAGAGTTTACGGTTAAAATTAATGAATGCTGAGCTATGGATGGGATTATTTTGGAACATCGTTCAAATTTTATTTATTATCGTGGTTGCAAAAGCGCTGGTTCGATTGATTAATACTGTAATTGATCGCTGGATGAATAGAAGTCCCAAAGCATTGAGGGTAAATGAACGCCGAGCGAAGACGGTTGGTTCATTAATTCATAATGCTGTGAAATATACGATTAATTTTATTGCGATCTTAATGGTATTAGAACAGTTAGGATTTAATTTAGGTCCTGTCTTAGCAGGTGCTGGGGTCTTAGGTCTAGCGATTGGCTTTGGAGCACAAAACTTAGTCAAAGACGTGATTTCTGGTTTCTTTATTATTTTTGAAGACCAATTTGGTGTAGGCGATCAGGTATCTATTAGTAACTTTTCCGGGGTTGTCGAGGAAATTGGACTGCGAATCACAAAGCTACGTAGTTGGACTGGGGAACTCCACATTATACCAAATGGGACGATTAAAGAAGTAACGAATTATTCTACTCATAATTCCGTGGCGGTAGTGGATATTGGTATTGCCTATGAAGAAAATCTTGAACATGTTACGAAAGTCTTAGAGGATATTTTAAGTGAAATATTTAAAGAATCACAAGATATCGTGAAACCACCGGAAATCCTTGGGGTACAGAATTTGGGTCCTTCTGAAGTCGTATTGAGGATTATTGCGGAAACGAAACCCATGTCACATTATGCAGTTGCTCGAAAATTAAGAGCAAAAATTAAAGAAGGATTTGATCGAGAAGGAATCGAAATACCTTATCCTAAAATGGTTACCTTTCATCGGAATGAGGAAAGCAAGGGGGTATAAGGTTGCAGGAAAAACAATTTGGATTAAATGATATTGTACAAATGAAGAAACCACATCCGTGTGGAACAAATGCTTGGAAAATTATTCGTATGGGTGCAGATATTCGGATCAAATGTATGGGATGTAACCATAGTGTTTTAATCCCAAGACAAAAATTCCAAAAATCAATGAAAAAGATTCTCGAAAAAGGTGAGGCTTCAGAATAGATGGGAGAATGACTGTGGGGAAAACATGGAAAACAGCTTGTCCGCTGAATTGCTTTGATGTTTGCGGATTTTTGGTAACAACAGAAAATGGTAAAGTAGTTTCAATAAAGGGAGACCCAGAACATCCGATCACGAGGGGGAAAATCTGTGGTAGAGGAAAAATGTTAAAGGATCGGATGTACCATGATGACCGTCTACATTATCCCTTAAAAAAAGTTAATGGTCAATTTGTTCGCATCTCATGGGACCAAGCATTAGATGAGATAAGTTTGAAAATGAAGGAGATTAAAATGACATATGGTCCTACTGCGATCCTTCATAGCTATGATTATGCTTCTGGTGGTTTATTAAAAGAATTAGATCAACGTTTTTTTAATTTTTTTGGTGGTATGACGAAAGTGATCGGTAGTCTATGTTGGGGAGCAGGGATTCAGGCCCAAATATATGATATGGGTAATTCATTCGGTCATGGAGTTGAAGATATAAAAAATACACAGACGATTGTAATATGGGGAAGGAATATTACAACGACCAACATGCATTTATATCCTTTTATTATGGAAGCGAAGCAACAAGGGGCTAAATTGGTCGTTATAAATCCGATGAAGAATGGAATCGCAAAAGAAGCTGACCTTCATTTGCCGATTACCCCAGGAATGGATGGGAATTTGGCCTTAGCGATGAGCAAAGTGATCATCGAGAATGGTTGGCATGATCAAGAATTTATTGATCTCTATACAGTTGGTTTTGAAGAATTTAAGAAAGAACTAGAAAAATTAAAGTTAGAGAATATTTCCAAGGAAATAAATATTGATGTTAAAAATATTGTACAACTAGCTAAGTGGTATGCACAAAATCGGCCAGTGATGACCTTCCTAGGATTAGGGATGCAAAGATATACAAATGGTGGAAACACGATCCGAGCAATTGATGCCTTGGCAGCCTTAACAGGGAATATCGGAGTAGCCGGTGGTGGGGTTAATTATGCCCATCGAGCAGTAGGGCAAAGTTTTGGCTGGGATGAACTTTTAAGAGAGGATCTACGTCAAGAATATCGCACTTTTTCTCGACCGAGCCAGGCAGAAGAAATCATCGAAGCAAAAGAACCACCGATTAAAATGATGTTTATCTCACGCACAAATTTATTGACTCAGTTACCAAACATTAGCCGTACATTAAAAGCATTCGAACAGGTAGAAACCAAAATTGTATTGGATATGTTTTTAACAGATACGGCCAAAATAGCTGATTATGTGCTGCCTGTAGTCTCTGTTTTTGAAGAAGAGGATATTTATTATGGTTCGATGTTTCATTCCGTTGTTCGTTATGGCCCAAAACTGGTCGATCCACCTGGAGAGGCTTGGTCTGATTTAAAAATTTGGGCGGAACTGGCAAAACGATTAGGTTTACAAGGATTCGAACGATCACGCGAAGAATACTTTGAGATCGCACTCCAACCATTAAATCGATTTGGAATCGATCTATCTGTATTAAAAGAAAAGCATGAAATTGAATTGCCACTTCCAAAGGTAGCTTGGGCAGATAAGAAATTCGACACACCATCTGGAAAGTTTGAATTTTATTCCTATCAAGCGGAAAAGGATGGATATTCACCAATAGCAAAGATCATGTATCCAAAAGAGAGACTATCATTCCATGATTTAATGGAACCATATCCTTATCAGTTGTTATCGATTCATCCAAATAAATCTTTACATTCACAGCATCATTGGCTTAATAAAGAAAAAGAAATGAAACCATTAGTTTCTATCCCAAAAGAAATTGCGGAAAAACAAGGAATAAAGGAAAAGGATTTAGTGATGGTATCTAATCAACGGGGAAATCTAATCGGTAGAGCAAAAATAGAAGAAGGATCTCATCCAAGAACCATCATCATTGAAGAAGGATATGGAATAGATACTCGAGGAAATGTGAACTGGTTAACCGCAAATGGTCTTTCGGATATGGGGAATGGAAGTATTTTTTATGAATGTAAGATTTCTATTAAAAAAATTGATGAAGAATAGGGAAATAAACTCCCCTATTCTTTTTTTTTACGTATAGGAGATTGGTTTGTATATTCCATAAGCAGCGATATATCACGCCTAACAGCGTTGGAATATACAAACCTATTTTTATACCTCTAATTCTAATCTAATTTTTTTATTTATTAGAATTTTCAGAATTTTTATTGACTTAAGGCATATACTAACGATATATTAAATACACAGGAAATATTCGCACAACCTACCCAGAAATTTTTGCATGATGCGCACTTATCAAATCGATTTTTACAAAAGGGAATTATACTTCAGGCTTTTTTCGCGCACAAGTATAATTTCACTATGAAGTGTAGGAGGTGATTAAGAGAACAAACAATCTCTTAAAATCGGACTTATCCTTAAAAATAGATGAATCATAAGAGAAAAAATAAAGGAGGTAGGCGGTATGTCTGTGAAAAAAATTGAACCATCCATTGAATATACAGAAGTTGCTCAGTCTGCTGAATTTAAGCAGCTCATGGCTAAGAAAAAGAGTTTTATTATTCCTCTTTCCCTATTCTTTTTTATCTTTTATTTCACCTTACCTGTAATGACAGCTTATTCCAAAGTGTTAAACACCCCTGCGATTGGTGCAATAAATTGGGCATGGCTCTATGCCTTTGGACAATTTATTATGACATGGACTTTAATTACGATCTATACTAAAAAAGCTGAAACATTTGATCAAATTGTTGATCAGATTCTAAGAAAAACAGTAGGAAAGGGGTAGAAAAAGATGAACGGAACAGCATTTATTTTATTTTTAGCAATTGTTGCGTTAACGTTGGTCATCACGTACTATGCTTCCAAGAAAACAAAAACAACCAGTGAATTCTATACAGCTGGAGGAGGACTGACAGGTTGGCAAAATGGTCTGGCAATTGCTGGGGATTATATGTCAGCCGCCTCTTTCTTAGGTATCGCTGGCGCGATTGCTCTAACGGGTTTTGATGGGTTTTTCTATAGTATTGGATATTTAGTAGCCTACTTAGTTGTACTTTATATTGTCGCAGAACCACTGAGAAATTTAGGGAAATATACGATGGCAGACATGATCGCTGCTCGCTTTGATAATAAAAAGGTCCGTGGGGTTGCTGCATTAAATACGATTTCGATTTCGATTTTTTACATGATTGCACAGTTAGTTGGGGCTGGAGGATTAATAAAGTTATTATTAGGCCTTAACTATACAACTTCTGTATTGATTGTAGGAACATTAATGACGATATATGTTGTTTTTGGAGGTATGACAGCAACTAGCTGGGTACAAATTACAAAAGCTGTTTTATTAATGACAGGAACATTAATTATAACATTAATTGTATTTGCTAAATTCGACTTTAGCTTTGTCAATATGTTTGAACACATGAAAACAGTAACTCCATTAGGGGAAAAATTCTTAAATCCAGGAAATAAGTTTAAAGATCCGATCGATGTAATCTCACTGAACTTAGCTTTAGTATTAGGTACAGCTGGACTCCCACATATTCTCATTCGTTTCTTTACAGTTAAGGATGCCGTAACAGCTCGTAAGTCTGTGGTATATGCTACATGGCTAATTGGTATATTTTACGTGATGACCATGTTCCTTGGTTTTGGAGCTGCTGCATTTGTAGGTAATGACAAGATTGTAGCGATTGACAAAGCAGGGAATATGGCTGCCCCATTATTAGCTGAGAAGCTTGGTGGCAATTTCCTCTTTGCTTTTGTATCTGCTGTTGCTTTTGCCACCATCTTAGCGGTTGTCGCAGGACTTGTACTATCTGCCGCTTCCGCTTTTGCTCATGATTTGTATGGTCATGTGATACGAAAAGGAAAAGCAACAGAAAAAGAACAAATGTTAGCGGCTCGTTGGGCTTCGGTTGGTGTGGCTGTTTTATCCATTCTTCTTGCACTATATGCGCAATCATTGAATGTTTCCTTCTTAGTGGCATTGGCATTCGCTGTGGCAGCAAGTGCAAATCTACCGGTTATTGTTTTCACGATCTATTGGAGAAAATTTAACACAACTGGGGCTGTAACAGGAATGTTAGTTGGATTATTAAGTGCCTTGATTCTAATTGCGATCGGGCCTAATATTTGGAATCCAGTCGCTGGTAAAGCTATTCTTGTAGGAAATCCAATTTTCCCATTATCCAATCCTGGTATTGTGTCTATACCACTTGGTTTTATTGGAGCATATCTAGGAACCATCTTCTCTCCGAGAAAAGAAGATCCAGTAAAATATGATGAAATTTTGGTTAAAGCCAATACTGGGTTACATTTAAGTAATGTGAAAGAATTAAATAAAAAAGTGAGTTAATAAAGATAAATTTGAAAACGATTACAAAGCTTGTCCTCGGGGCTGTCCAAAAAGTAGTATTTAACCCCGAAATCTAAAAAAAGCAACCCCAAAGAATGCTGTAAAATCAACATTCTTTGGGGTTTAATTTTGGCGGATTTTCAACTTAAATGAACTTTTTAGACAGCCCCTTTTTTCTTGTTTTCTTCTACCTACTTTTTTATAATAATTCAAGTATATGTTCGTAGTCTAAGGAGTGAAAGATATGCCGCTAACAACGGGAATTGTAGGATTACCAAATGTAGGGAAATCAACCCTATTTAATGCGATAACCAAAGCAGGTGCAGAGGCAGCCAATTATCCTTTCTGTACGATTGACCCGAATATTGGTGTCGTAGAGGTACCTGATCATCGTTTACAAGTATTAGCAAATATGTTTCAACCGAATCGGATTGTACCGACTACCTTTGAATTTGTTGATATTGCTGGACTCGTTGCTGGAGCGAGTCGTGGCGAAGGATTAGGGAATAAATTCTTATCTCATATTCGTGAAGTGGATGCAATCGCACATGTCGTTCGTTGTTTTGAAGATGAGAATATTACTCACGTTTCTGGTAAGGTAGATCCAATTCGGGATATTGAAACGATTAACTTAGAATTAGTTTTGGCCGATATTGAAACTGTGGAAAAACGCCTAGAACGGACAAAAAAGAACTTAAAGAGTGGGGATAAAAAATATCAAATCGAATATGACGTATTGGAACGAATCCATAAGGCATTACAAGAAGAAAAAGCTGCACGTAGTGTTGAATTAGATGAGGATGAGAAAATGATCATCCGTGACTTGCATTTGTTAACCATGAAACCGGTTCTCTATGTAGCCAATGTAAGTGAAGATGAAATTGCAGAGTATGAGAACAATACCTATGTGAAGCAGGTGAAGAATTTTGCTGCACAAGAAGGTGCGGAAGTTATTGTGATTAGTGCAAAAGTTGAATCAGAAATTGCTGAGTTAGATGGGGAAGATCGCCAGTTATTTTTAGAGGAATTAGGTTTAAAAGAATCAGGGCTTGATCGGTTAATTCAGGCTGCTTATCGTTTACTAGGTTTGATTACCTATTTTACAGCTGGAGTTCAGGAAGTAAGAGCGTGGACAATCAAAAAAGGAACTAAAGCGCCTCAAGCAGCTGGAGTGATTCACAGCGATTTTGAACGTGGTTTTATACGAGCCGAGGTTGTAGGATACGAGGATTTGTTACAGGCAGGTTCGATGAACCAGGCTAAAGAAAAAGGTCTTCTTCGTTTAGAAGGAAAAGATTATGTGGTGCAAGATGGGGATGTTATGCATTTCCGTTTTAATGTTTAGGTTTGCTTGCTTGAAATCGACTTATTCTAATGATATAATACAAGAATGCGAGTCCTGAAATCTCGCTCCTTGCCCCCAATTTGGGGGCCGTTAAGTCCAAAAGGAGGTGAAGTAGATGCGTAAATATGAAGTGATGTATGTCATTCGCCCTGACTTAAATGAAGAATCTACTAAAGAACTAGTAGAGAAGTTTCAAAATGTGATCACAGCTAATGGCGGTGAGATTGAAAAAGTTGAGGAAATGGGTAAGCGTCGCTTAGCATACGAAATTAAAGGTTACCATGAGGGAGTTTATGTTTTAATTAATTTCCAATCTGAACCTCAAGTGGTAGCTGAACTTGAGCGTAACTTAAAGATCACCGATGGAATTATCCGTTACCTCATTGTAAAAGATGAAAAATAGGTTTTTGTGGGGGGATAATCATGTTAAACCGTGTCATTTTAATCGGACGGTTAACCAGAGATCCTGAATTAAGGTACACTCCTACTGGGGTGGCTGTAACGACATTTACTCTAGCGGTTGACCGTAACTACACCAATCAACAGGGTCAGCGTGAGGCTGATTTTATTCCTATTGTAGCATGGAGAGGACTAGCTGAAAACGTGGCCAACTATTTAAAGAAAGGCCGCTTAACAGCAGTGGAAGGACGGTTGCAAACCCGTAGTTATGAAAATAACGAAGGAAAACGTGTCTTTGTTACAGAAGTAGTGGCGGATAATGTTCGTTTCTTAGAATCTGCCAATCAACAATCTCGAAATCAATCGGGTGATTTCTTTGGATCTCGAAATCAACCGAATGACCGGTTTGAACAAGACCCCTTTGCAGATGATGGCAGTCCAATCGATATTTCCGATGATGACTTACCATTTTAAATGACAACCTATTTTTTACGACATTTTGAAACGAAGATGAAAGGGAGGGAATAGAATGGCCCGCAAACAACGTGGTAAACGCCGTAAAGTATGTTACTTTACTGTGAATAAAATTACCCATATTGATTATAAAGATACTGATCTACTTAAAAAGTTTATCAGTGAACGTGGTAAGATTTTACCACGCCGTGTGACAGGTACATCTGCAAAATATCAACGTAAGTTGACAATTGCGATTAAACGTGCTCGTCAAATCGGTTTATTACCATATACGATGGAATAATGAAATAATAAAAAAACACCATTAAATGGTTCAAAAGCCGTTTATGGTGTTTTTTTTACATTAGGATCATTCAACAACCATTTATCTCATCTTAAGTGTGGGCTATTTTTTACAATTTGAAGGAAACAAGCTCTTTATTGTTGAATTAAATTATGTTATACAATAAAGGGTTACTTGAAGAATAGATCGATTCCATCATAGATAGAATGTATGAGAGGAGAGATTTTTTTGGATAAACAGGATCGAAATGTCCAATTTGCCAAACACTTAAAAGTCATGGAATGGTTGAAATCAGAAATCCTCGAACAAGTAAGTGGTTTATTTAAAGGATTATTACATGGAAATGAAGCTTTAATTTTAGACAGTATGGCAAGTTTATTATTAGCAATTTATGTTCTTGCCAGACGTGTTGGGATTCCTTTTCATAAATTAGAGACAGCGGTAAAGGATAAGATTCAAGAACATTTAAAACACGGGCATGAAGTAGAAGAATGGTATGGCGATTTATCTTTATTAGAACAATATATTAACAAACGCTAAGAGGTGTCTTTTTTGAAAAACATACGACTAATTCTAGCAACCATTTTCGTTATTTTTGGCTTACTATTTTTAAATCAATGGCTTGGTATAATCACGATCTATTTTATGCCAATACCATTTGTTATCTTTGGTTATCATCAAGGGTTAAAAAAAGGATTGATGTTTACAATCGTTACATCGTTTTTGGCCATTATCTTATCGAATCCCATTGATTATTTTCTCGTCTTATTAGGTGGAACTGTTGGGAGTGTAATGGGTACATTATATCGTCGTAAAAATTTATTACCTCCGATTGTTGGTGGGTTGATAACTGCATTATTAAACTTTATTTTATTATTATTTTTTATTCGGATCATTTTACATATTGATATAGTAGCATATATGCGAAAAGTTCTTATTTTAGAACCGTTGCAATTGATGCAACAGTTGGGAGCAATTGATCAGCAAAGAGATCGCTATTTGCAAGAAATGGCAGATATGGTGGGATACACTTTACCATCGATGTTGATTTTTGCTTCCTTGTTTATTGTGTTTATTGTTCATTTTATTTCCCGGTTTGTATTTAAAGCCCTTCGAATCGAAATTGTAACATTTCCACCTTTAAAAAATTGGACTTTACCTAGAAGTATATTTTATTACTATGTATTTGCAGCAATTTTAATGGCCATTCCTTCTGTAATGGATATTTATGAAATGAAATTGATTCTTCTAAATTTATACCCAATTTTGCGTTTTCTTTTAATCATTCAAGGTATTTCATTTGCACTGTTCTATATGAGTAGGAAAAAATGGAATGCAATTTTGAAGTTTGCTGCAATTATTGGATTAGTATTGTTTCAAGTTTCAGCGATATTACCGATTTTAGATTTGCTGGGTCTCCTTGATTTAGGATTTAATGTTCGAAAAAAGCTAACATTTAGGGGCTGATTTGTTTTATGCCTAAATTTTCACTAAGTCGCTTTGCGAAAAATTATCTTTTAGTATTTTCATTGTTTGGATTGATTTTAATCGGGATTATTGCAATTGATCATTGGTTATTAGCCGTGGTTTTCCTTATTCTACTTATTTTATTGATCAATTATCTTTATCAAACGCAGGTTCGTTTTCAGAAAGAGCTACAAAAATACATCTCAACCATTTCCCATCGAGTGAAAAGAGCAGGTAGCGATGTATTACAAACGATTCCCGTCGGGACCGTCCTCTATGATGAAGCAGGGAATATCGAATGGTTCAATCCATATTTTCAAATTTTAGTTGGCAACCAAGAATTAATCGGAAAACCACTGGCAGAAATTTTCCCTTCTTTAGAATGGGATTCAGCGGCAAGAAAACAGACGATACCCTATCAAGATAAAACTTATCAAATTGAGATGAATAAAGAAGAAAGACTTTTATATATCACAGACATTACAGAGTATCGTCAGCTTCAAGAGAAATATCAGAATACAAGACCGGTATTTGGCATTATTCATTTAGATAATTTGGATGAAGTTGCTCAAGGGCTTGATGAGCTAAGCCGGAGCATTTTACTTACTGAAGTGGTAAGTCTTATCAATGATTGGGCAACTGAACTAGATATCTATTTAAGACGATATGCAGCGGATAAATTTTGGATCGTGATGACAGAACATGTATTAAAGAAATTGGAAACGACAAGATTTGACATTTTGGATCGAATTCGGGAAATGACTTCAGATAATAAGATACCTTTAACATTAAGCATTGGTATTGGCGCTGGAGTTGAATCACTGATTGAATTAGGGCAAATCACTCAATCTAGTTTAGATATCGCTTTGGGTCGCGGTGGAGACCAAGCTGCAGTCAAAGCGGGTGATCGATTATCTTTTTATGGTGGTAAAACCAATGCCGTTGAAAAGAGAAACAGAGTTCGGGCAAGAGTGATTTCACAATCACTAAAAGATCTTATTCGTGAAAGTGATACTGTCTTGATCATGGGACACAAGACCCCTGATATGGATGCGATTGGAGCATCGATCGGAGTATTAAAAGCAGTCCATATCCATGGTAAAACAGGGTATATTGTTTTAGATGATGCCAACCCTTCGATTCTAACCTTATTAGATGAGATTCACCGTCATGAGAAACTTCCACAATATTTTATTACACCAGAACGAGCATTAAATATGGTAACGGCTAAAACATTACTTGTTATGGTAGATACCCACAAACCTTCATTAACCATTGAACCCAAAATCGTTGCTGCATGTCGACGGATTGTGGTCATCGATCATCATAGACGAGGAGAAGAAATTGTAAAAGACCCTGTGCTAATGTATATTGAACCTTACGCCTCGTCAACAAGTGAGTTAGTAACCGAACTATTACAGTATCAAAGTGATCAGATAGAGATGGATCGTTTGGAAGCGACAGCGTTATTAGCAGGTATCGTTGTCGATACAAAGTCATTTGCTTTTCGTACGGGAGCAAGGACGTTTGAAGCGGCATCTTTTCTAAGAAGAAATAGTGCTGACCCTGCTCTTGTGCAAAAATTGTTGAAAGAAGATATCGAACACTTTATTCAACGAGCAGAATTGGTGAAAAAGGCTCGTATTGCTTTTGACCATATCGCAATTGCGGTAGCGAAGGAAAAACTTGGCCAGTTGTTGATTGCCCAAACCGCAGATACACTTTTAAATATGAGCGGAATCTTTGCATCTTTCGTCATTAGTGTTCGTCCTGATGGATTAGTAGGGATAAGCGCGAGATCTTTAGGGCAAATCAATGTCCAAACGATTATGGAACGATTAGGCGGCGGTGGTCATTTAACGAATGCTGCGGTACAATTAGAAGGAATCGATGTTGAAGAAGCTGAATCCAGACTAATGGAAGTATTAACAGAAGTACAAAAAGAAGGAGGATTATCCGTATGAAGGTAATATTTCTTCAAGACGTGAAAGGCCAAGGAAAAAAAGGGGAAATAAAAGAAGTATCTGAAGGATACGCTAGGAATTTTCTTTTTCCTAGAGGATTAGCAAAAGAAGCTACAAAGGGAAATATCAAAGAACTAGACGCATTTAAAAGCAGTGAACAAAAAAGAAAGGCTCAAGAATTAGAACAAGCGAAACAACTTGCAAAGAATTTAGAAGAAATAACGGTTACCATTCCTTCAAAAGCTGGTGAAGGTGGCAAATTATTTGGTGCGGTTACTTCAAAACAGATTGCTGAACAATTAAAACAAATGAAAATCCAAATTGATAAGAGGAAAATCTTATTGGATGAACCGATTCGGAACCTCGGTTATACGAATGTTTCGGTCAAACTTCATCCAGAAGTAACAGCGACCATTAAGGTACATGTGGTTGATGAAAAATAAGCATTGAAAATCGAGGGAATGCATGTGAGTGAATTATTTTTAGATCGTATTCCACCTCAAAATATTGAGGCGGAACAGGCTGTTCTTGGTGCTGTTTTACTTGATAAAGATGCATTAATTTTGGTATCAGAAATATTATCAGCAGAAGATTTTTATCGTGCATCACACCAAAAAATCTTTCGATCTATGCTTGAATTGTCTGAAAATGGCCAACCCGTTGATTTGATTACATTAACTTCTGATTTGCAAAATAAAAAGTTATTAGAAGAAGTTGGCGGTGTTTCCTATCTTACCGACCTTGCCAATGCAGTGCCAACTGCTGCGAATGTAGAATATTATGCAAAAATCGTAGAGGAAAAAGCCGTTTTAAGAAGATTAATTCGTGCTGCGACCGAAATCGCAAGTACGAGTTATATTGAAAGTGATGATGTTCAAGATATTTTGGGAGATGCAGAGAAAAGAATTTTAGAAATCTCGCAAAAAAAATATCAAGATAGTTTTATTGCGATTAAAGATATTCTTATGGAAACCATTGATCGAATTGAGTTTTTACATCAACATAAAGGAGAAATTACAGGCATACCATCAGGATTTGCTGACCTAGATAAAATGACATCAGGTTTTCAAAAGTCGGATCTGATCATTCTTGCAGCCAGACCTTCGGTTGGGAAAACGGCTTTTGCCTTAAATGTGGCTCAAAATGTGGCTGCAAGAGCAAAAGAAACAGTAGCGATTTTTAGTTTGGAGATGCCAGCTAGTCAGTTGGTTCAACGGATGGTCTCAGCTGAGGGGAACTTAGACGCTCACAAGCTTCGAACAGGTCAAATGGAAGAAGAAGATTGGCAGAAGTTAACGATGGCGATGAGTACGTTATCAGAAGCACCGATTTATATTGATGATACTCCAGGGATCACTGTGTATGATATTCGAGCCAAATTACGACGTCTTAAAGCGGAAAGGGGTTTAGGTTTAGTCGTTATCGATTATTTACAATTGATCCATGGACGAGGGAAGTCAGATAATCGACAACAAGAGATATCGGAAATATCAAGGCAATTAAAACGAATTGCTAGAGAGTTAGAGGTTCCAGTTATTGCTTTATCTCAATTAAGCCGTGCAGTTGAGCAAAGACAAGATAAACGACCGATGTTATCAGATATTCGTGAATCAGGAAGTATTGAGCAAGATGCAGATATCGTTGCCTTTTTATATCGCGATGACTATTACAATCCAGAAACAGAAAAACAAAACATTGTTGAAATCATCATTGCCAAACACCGAAACGGCCCAGTCGGCAAAGTTGAACTTGTGTTCTTGAAAAATTATAATAAATTTGTAAATTATGCACAAAATCATGAAGCCTCTGTAAGTTAATTTGGGAAGCGGAGATCCTATGAAAAAAGGGTTGTCCGCTTTTTATTTATCTAATTAAAACACGAACAAAATATTATGAATATCCAACAAACGTTCGTAATTAACGTTGACATCAATTATTTAAATTGCTAAACTAGAAAATGTGAGATTTTGATCAGTCGATTATTGGAGGTGGTTCCATGTCTACAGTTGTTGTAGTCGGAACTCAATGGGGAGACGAGGGAAAAGGTAAGATAACAGATTTTTTAGCAGAGAAATCAGAAGTGGTTGCTCGCTATCAGGGAGGGAACAATGCTGGGCATACGATTGTCATTGATGGAAAGAAGTTCAAACTCCATCTTATTCCCTCAGGCATTTTATATGAAGATAAAATGTGCGTTTTAGGTAATGGGATGGTGATTGACCCAAAAGCCTTGGTAGAAGAATTAGAATATCTTCATCAACAAGGAATTAAAACGGATCATTTACGAATTAGTGATCGTGCTCATCTCATTATGCCTTATCATATTAAATTAGATAAAATGGAAGAAGAGCGAAAAGGCACCAATAAAATTGGAACAACAGGTAAAGGAATTGGACCTGCCTATATGGATAAAACCGCTCGAATCGGTATTCGCATGGCTGATTTCCTTGATGAGGAAATATTTGAACAAAAATTAAGAAGGAATCTAGAAGAAAAGAATCGTTTATTTGAAAAGTTTTATGAGACAGAGGGGTTTAACGCAGAGGAATTATTAGAAGAGTATGCAGAATATCGTAAAATTATTGCACCATATGTAACCGATACATCAGTCGTATTAAATGATTCGATTGACCAAGGAAAAAGAGTGTTGTTCGAAGGTGCACAAGGTGTTATGTTGGATATTGACCAAGGGACTTATCCGTTTGTTACCTCTTCAAATCCAGTTGCAGGTGGCGTTACGATTGGTTCAGGGGTAGGTCCAACGAAAATCCATCATGTGGTAGGCGTTGCAAAGGCATATACGACTCGTGTTGGGGATGGTCCTTTTCCTACAGAACTGAAGGATGAGATCGGAGATCGGATAAGAGAAGTGGGAAACGAGTATGGAACGACAACAGGAAGACCAAGGAGAGTAGGTTGGTTTGACAGTGTTGTTGTGCGACATGCTAGAAGGGTCAGTGGAATTACAGAGCTTTCATTAAACTCAATTGACGTTTTAACAGGTATTCCTACATTGAAAATATGTGTTGCTTATAAATATAATGGTGAAGTATTAGAAAATTATCCGGCAAATCTGAACATCCTTTCAAAATGTGAACCGATTTATGAAGAACTACCAGGTTGGACAGAGGATATATCTAGTGTACGCAGCCTTCATGATCTACCGATTAATGCTCGTCATTATGTTGAAAGAATCTCTCAATTAACAGGGATTCCAATTGCTATATTTTCAGTTGGACCAAATCGTGATCAAACCAATATGATAAGAGGGGTATTTGAATAAGAACAAGACTCTGTTCGTTCGTTAATAAGCCCTATACTCAGATAAGTCAGAACGACGCTGAATAACAGTTCCTCGCTTCAATTCTCGAGAAATCGTAGATTTGTGGCGACCAAGAAGATCTGCAATCTCTTGAAGGGTTTTTCCTTCTTTTTGTAGCACTTGAATATGACCTCGCTCATATGGAGTGAGATGTTTAAAATGACGTTTCTTTGTGTTATGCTTAGAATAAGCCATCGGTAAATCCTCCTGTTATGTATGGTTTTGGTCGACTTAATCATAACGGATTTACCATGGCGTTTTCTATATATTTATTGTTGCATTTAATTTTACAATGAACCCCAAAAATTAGTTAAATAAAAATAAAAAAAAGGGTTGCATTTTATTATACAACATGATAACATATACAACGTGTTGTTTGTGAGCCATTAGCTCAGCAGGTAGAGCACCTGACTTTTAATCAGGGTGTCACAGGTTCGAATCCTGTATGGCTCACCATTTTTATGGCCCGTTGGTCAAGTGGTTAAGACACCGCCCTTTCACGGCGGTAACAGGGGTTCGAATCCCCTACGGGTCACCATCCTTGCCATGCTTCGATAAAGGGATTCGAAACCAGCTTGCAAGAGCAAGCATGGGGACGTCGGAGACACAAAGAGCAAGGATCAAAGAGACGTTGTGATTCGATGTCGTACTCATAAATGAAATGAGTGAAATTGAATGTAAACAGGGGGGAGCTTAAAAACTCCCCCTAATGTTTTTTGTGTTCATAAAATAAATATTTTAATTGAAACTTAGATTTAAAACATACCGTTATATTTTTGGATGATTTGTTCGGCTTGATCGGCTAAATTTTCATCTGCAACAATAGTTAATAAAACATTACGATCAATATCCATCTCGCCACCATCAGATAAGCCACTTGCATTTACATCAGCTGCTGCAAGAATTTCAGCGCTTTTATTTGAAAAATCAGAACCTAAGGTTAAGTCAGCTAAACTATCAAAACGTCCTGTAATAGGATTAGAAAATTCGTTTAGATTAAAACCGGGGTATAAGCTAACCCGATCGATTTGCATTTCCTTAATTCCTAAGGCCTTTAATTCTTGTCCAGCTCTTTGAGCTTCATCTACTGTACGAAAGGAGGCCAAGATGTTTCGGGTTTTTGTCACATTTTATCCCTCCAATGAGTTTGTTTCATTTTATAATATTTGAGTAGAAGAGTGCATCATCAAAAATTACCACTTGATGATACATGCTATACTATGTTACATTTACATTATGGATAAGCTACCCTAGTCATGCCGTCGTAGCTCAGTTGGTAGAGCGGCTCACTCGTAATGAGCAGGTCGTGGGTTCGAGTCCCATCGTCGGCTCCATCTAAAACTCCATAATAAAGGAGGTAACCATGCAGAGTTTAAGCGAAAGATTTATCGAAATGAAGGATAAATTAAAAGATAATGTTACTTCTGTATTAAACATAAGCAAGGACAGAATAAACAATTTGCAACATTATATTTCAGAAAATAAAAAAAAATCAATTATTATAGGTTCTCTTACAGGAATAATCTTAATTAGCTCATCGTTTGGTCTTTATTATTATCAAGCGAATGCGACTACTTTATACCATGTTTACGTCGATGGTAAATTTGTAGGAACTGTGAATGATAAAAATGTGATTGAACGATGGAAGAAAGAACAATTGGCAAAAGCCCAAACTACATATGGTTTAAAATCTCTAGATTCGTCGAATAAGGTTACATATCAGGAAGAAACAGTATTTAAGGGCGAATTTAACAACAACCAAACCATTCATGCATTAAATAAGATTTTTCATATTGAAGCGGTTGGAACTGCGATTGTGATTAACGGGAAACAAGTCGGGGTTGTCAAAGATAAAGCAACAGCAGATCGGATATTGGATTTAATAAAACAAGGGTATCTACCAAAAACGGATAAAAATAAAATAAAAGCCGCTTCCTTAAATGAAGGGCCGACAATCAAAGTTGATGATGTTACAATTAAAGAAAAAGTGAGCTTACAAGAATTAAAGGTCTCACCAGACGAAATAATGTCTGAAGAGGATTTGCTCAAATTGATAAAGCAGGGAACCTTAGAACAAAAGAAATATAAGGTTCAAGAGGGAGATACCATTTCTGACATTGCCAATAAGCATGGATTAACCACAAAGCAATTATATCAATTAAATCCAGGGTTAAGTGGTGAATTAATTCATATTGGTGATGAACTGAACGTAACGGCTATGAAGTCGTTAGTAACGGTTTTAGTAAAAGAAACAGTTGTACAGGAAGAACCAATCCCTTATGCAATAGAGTATCAAAATGATTCTTCGATGTATAAAGGGCAAACAAGAACAGTACAAACCGGGAAAAATGGTTCAAAACTAGTTACTTACGATGTATATCTTGAAAATGGTGTTCCGGTTCAGAAAGAAGTACGAAACGAACAAGTTAAAACCCAACCTGTGAAACAAATTATTAAACGTGGAACAAAGGTTGCTCCATCCCGTGGTTCTGGCTCATTAATCTGGCCAGCGTATGGTGGGTCAATTAGTAGTCCATTTGGCAGCCGTTGGGGTGAAATGCATGAAGGTATTGATATCACCTCTAGCAATCATACGGTAAGAGCAGCAGATAGTGGTGTCATATCATTTACCGGTTGGAAAAACGGTTATGGTAATACTATTATTATTAACCATAATAATGGAATACAAACCCTGTATGCACATTTAAATGAAATTTTAGTTTCCCCTGGTACCCGCGTTGATAAAGGGCAAACGATTGGTATTATGGGGGATACAGGAAGATCGACAGGTACTCATCTACATTTTGAGGTTCATATTGGTGGAGGGGTAAGAAATCCGCTGAATTATGTTAGAAGATAAGAACTGAACAAAAAAGGAATAAGAAAGATAGGTAGGTTCAGGTCATGAACAGACCTATCTTTTTTATTAGGAGGGATATGGATGAAACTCAAAATCTTAATTGTTGAAGATGAAAAAACAATCTCTGATATCTTGAAGTTTAGTTTGGAAAAAGAAGGGTATGAGACTTTTGTTTCATATGATGGTGAAACCGGGATTCGCATGACAAAGGAACGAAATCCTGACCTCATTTTATTGGATATCATGCTTCCATTTAAAGATGGTTTTGAAGTATGTAGAGAGATTCGCTCTTTTACCAACACGCCGATTATTATGTTAACAGCTAAAGATAATGAAATTGATAAAGTATTAGGGTTAGAGATGGGTGCAGACGATTATGTGACAAAACCCTTTTCGATTCGTGAACTAATGGCACGAGTAAAAGCCAATTTAAGACGAGTCAAAAGTATAGGGGGACAAACGATAAGCGCACCAACGATTGAGTTGGGCGAGTTATATATTAATCCCTCTACTTATATCGTCAAAAAAAATGGAGTTAATTTAGATTTGACTCATCGAGAATTTGAACTTCTTTATTATATGGCCAAGCACTCAGGGCAGGTATTAACGCGAGAACACTTATTACAAGCAATCTGGGGTTATGATTATCTAGGGGATATACGAAGTGTTGATGTTGCGATCCGTAGGTTAAGGGAAAAATTTGAAGATGATCCAAGTCGGCCAGAATATATTCTTACAAAGAGAGGGCTTGGTTATGTACTCCGAAATCCTAAAGAAAAGGAGTAATCAAATTTGGGAAAGACGAAGTTTTTCCAAAGCATTCAATGGAAAATTGTTGTCATCTATATCCTTCTAATCTTGATCTCGATGCAAATTATTGGGATCTATTTTATACGTTCGTTAGAAGCTTATTATATTGGAAACTTTAACGAAACCTTAAATACTCAGGCTAATTTGTTAGCCGTGAATTTAGAGAAGTATCTGATTGATGAAAAGAAGGATGATCTGGAAAAAAGAGAAGATATTAATAATCTTGTTGAGCATCTATTTGCTTTAGACGGTGCCGATGTTTCCATTATTGATAGTAATGGGATTATTCTTGGTACAACGAAAAAAACGAACCTGAACATCATTGGACAAAAAATTTATCAAATTGACGTGAGTCGAGCTCTTTTAGGAACTCGAAGCGAAACGGTTCGGATCGATGAAAAAACGGGAAATCGAATCAAGTTTTTAGCCATTCCCATTCATCATGAGCAAAATACGATCGGTGCGGTTTTTATGACAGCGTCAATAGAAGAGGTTTACAAAACGGTTTATCGAATTAGCAACATTTTAGTAACGGCAACATTAATCGCATTGGTTTTTACAGCTACTCTTGGTTTTTTTCTATCTCGTACGATTATAAGGCCAATTCAAGAAATTACGAAACAAGCAGTGGCGATTACTGAAGGAGATTTTAATCAAAGGGTCAAAATCTATGGTGAAGATGAGATTGGAAGATTAGGATCTACTTTTAATCAAATGGCAAAAAAACTAAAAGAAGCCATTGATCAAAATCAAGAAGAACGAGAGAAACTATCTTCAATCTTGACTCATATGAGTGACGGAGTTATTGCAACCAATGAACAAGGAAAAATACTTGTTGTCAATCAAGGTGCATTGGATTTACTTGGGATATCAGAAGAACAAATAAAAGGTCATACACTGACAGATATTTTCCCAAAAATTATGTTCCCAATTTCAGAAGAAAACCTTATTTACCCCTATTCAAATGATCAAGAGACGAAATTATTAAGAATGACATTAAACAAAATTCATCATTTTCATGAAGGAAAAATTAGTTTAATTATCGTCTTAAGAGATGTGACCAAAGAAGAAAATTTAGAACAAATGCGTAAAGACTTTGTCGCCAATGTATCTCATGAATTGAGAACACCATTAACCACATTAAAAAGTTACCTCGAAGCTCTTGATGAAGGGGCAATAGAAGATCCAGAATTAGCTCATCGTTTTATCAAAGTGACTCGATATGAGACGGATCGGATGATCAGGTTAGTTAACGATTTATTACAATTATCCCGACTCGATGAAAAGAAAATTAAATTAAAGAGATCTCTTGTCTCAGTAAGAGAAATGATTGAGGATGTCATTGATCGTTTTTCGTTCCAAGCAAGACAACGTTCCATTGAATTAACGCTCGATTTGCCAGATTATCTACCTACGATTGAATTGGATCGTGATCAAATTGATCAAGTACTTGACAATCTCATCTCAAATGCAATTAAGTATACTGGTGATCAGGGAAAAGTAAGGGTCATAGCTAGATTAAAACAAAATCGATTGTTTATTGAAGTTGAAGATACGGGTATTGGAATACCTAAAAAACATCTTTCTCGATTATTTGAACGTTTTTACCGAGTGGATAAGGCGAGATCTCGCGAACTAGGTGGAACTGGATTAGGTTTGGCGATTGCACATGAAATTATTAAGGCTCACCATGGCGAGATTGAGGTTGAAAGTGAAGTTGGCAAAGGAACAAAGGTTCGTTTTTTTATTCCCATTACCACGACTAAGGAGGACTAACGGTGAGAGAAAAAGTCAAATCCATTATTTTATTTCTGTTAGTAATCAATAGTTTAATTTTGACATGGATTTTAATCTATTATAGTCCTAATAATGGGAATACGCAGATTTCTGAATTCTTGCCTCGTGCTCGTTTTGGTCAAAAACTATCGACTGAAAAGGTACTTGGATTTGAACGAATGATTCTCCATTTTGGGAATAATCGCCATACCGTTTTATACCCTGGATCTAACTTATTTCAAAAATTACTCCAAGAAATAAAAAATGAATCGTTTTATGATTTTGTACTTCAACAACAACCGATTGAGTGGAAGGAGATAATAGAAAACCAAAAGGGAATAGAACTCATTTTACCAGTATCAATGCCCAAGGCTTTTTTAAAGAATATCCTAATGATCTCACCAATCACAGAGATTCCTGATCAAGTGAATCGGATTTGGATCATCAATCATTCGCAAACTATGCCAATCGTCTATTTTATTAATGATCATGAAGATAAAGTATATGCCGCGAAAACTTCTATCACAAGTACAAAACTTGATGATTTATTAAATTCAGATCTTCATCTTCCTTTATACTCTTATCTGATCAGCAATCAACCAAACAAAAAAATCGTCAGTTTTTATTATCTACCCGAGGAAGAAGTAGAAATACAGGTTCCACGTCGATCAATGGTGCAAATAACCGATGATCATTTGATTCAATTACTGTTCTTAGATCATACTGCAGTTCGAAAGGTTTATGATCAAAATGGAGGCCAGCGAATGATTTATACCGATGGCAGTAGTAGTCTACAGGTATATGCAAAAGAACATTATTTGAATTATTTTCAATCGATTTCAAATGGACAAAAAAATCTTGACCTAGAAAAAGATTTGAAGACTGCAATCAACTATATCAATCAACATGGTGGCTTTGGAGGAAGTTATTTTTTAACCTCTTCGCAAATATTAGGAAAGAATCTATGGGAGTTTGAGTTCAACCAATATTTTAATGGGATTCCAGTGACCGACAAGGAATTGTTTCAATACCGATTACAAATGAATAATGGATCAATCATATTTTTTGAACGGCCAACTCTAATGTTCATAGAGAATTTAGAGCCATTAAAGGTCAAGATCATACCAAGACCAGCGATCATGGAAGAGTTAAAAAAAAATGGAATCAAAAATGGTGATATTCTTGCCATTGAATTAACTTATCACCTTGTTCAGAAGCAAGACCATGTTGAATTTTATCCTTATTGGAGTGTTCGCTTAAAAGATCAGCCAAAATTAGAAGTTCCTGCTTTCCAAAGTGGGGTGTTATAATGGATTGGGGTAAAACGAAAACAATCTTTATCTTTACCTTTTTCATATTAAATCTTGTTTTGGGTTATCAAATCTATTTGAAGCAAAAAGAATATCTACAGGATATTCAATCTACCAATAGCATACAAGAATTAAATCATATATTACGACTCCAAGGAATTAAACTTACTTACAATTTACCGAAAGAAATTCCAGAACTCCATTTTATCCAAGTAAAAGAAAAGAAGCTTAAAAGAAATGAAATCAAAGAACCGATTAAATTAGAGCAACCGTATAACTCAAAATTACTAAATGCAAAACTTCAGAAAACGATTAACCATTTTAGTGAATATGACTATGATTCTCAAGAGTCTAGTTCCAATCGTCTCGTTTTTCACCAACGAATTGAAGATTTTCCTTATTTCAGTGACAATTTAATTTTACAAATATCTAAAGGGAAAGTGATTTCATATCAGCAAGAGTATTATGAAATGGTTGATAAAGGTCCAACTCGGCAGGTGATTTCCGCTCATTCTGCACTAAGAACGGCATTGGATTATCAATATATTCCAAATGGGTCGGAAATAAAAGAAATGAAGTTAGGTTTTTATAAGCAGGATTATCCTGAAGATATTCAAATTCTTGTCCCTGTCTGGAGAATTGTTTATCAAGACAGTGAGCGTCGGGGAATGATCTATATTCATGCCATGACAGGGGGAGTGGAGGGTATTCATTGATCCGATATCGAATTATTGCAAGTGGAAGTACAGGAAATTCCATATACATAGGAACAGATCAACACCATTTTCTTGTTGATGCAGGGTTAAGTGGTAAAAAGATAGAAATGGGATTAAAAGAAATTGGTGTGAATCCAAAAGACTTAAATGGGATATTTATCACCCATGAACATGATGATCATATACGAGGGATTGGCGTCTTAGCTCGTAAATACCAGATTCCGCTTTATGCAAATGAACGAACACTAAATGGGTTACCTAGTCATGTAGGTCAAATCGATGAATCTTTAAAGCGAATTATGGATACAGGTTCAGTGATCGAATTTGGTAATTTGCAAATTGAATCCTACGCAATCTCTCATGATGCAGTAGAACCAGTCGGTTATCTATTTCGACATCAAGATTTGCAATTATCCATTCTTACCGATTCAGGATACGTCAGTGAGAAAATGAAACAAAAAATAAAAGGTTCCGATATATTGATTTTTGAAGCCAACCACGATGTAGAAATGTTGCGGATGTCTCGGTATCCTTGGAGTGTCAAACAGCGAATTCTTGGAGATTCAGGCCACCTTTCAAACGAAGCTTCAGGAGAGGCTTTAGCTGATGTGATTACAAGTGATACGCAGAAAGTCTTCCTGGCACATTTAAGTCGGGAAAATAATCTTCCTGAATTAGCACGGTTAACCGTCGCGACGATCCTAAAGGATTATGGCATCACAGAAAAAGATGTACAAATTATGGATACTTATCATGATAAGCCAACAAGTTTAGAAGAACTAAAAGAGAAAAGAGCAAGAATTCTATTCTAGTACATCGAGGAATGATAAATCCGCTTCAAGTTGTTCAGCTTTTTCAATCACTTCTTTTCTCGTAATCAGCTCTTTTTCAATTAATAATTCAATAAGACCGGTTAAAACCAGCATATTCTTATAATCTACTTCTTTAAGATCGGCTAGTTGGCCAATAAAATCTACTTCAGGAACCATTTTACTAATATGTGCAGATTTCATATTGAAACACCCCTATCCATATATTCGTTATTATTTTAAAAAGTGATTTCGAAAGCATCATTTTGTTCTTTTTGTACGAATTCTATTCCTTTAGTATTAACAAATTTTGAAGAAAATAGACCTGATCTTTTGCAAATGAAAGCAAATGGTGAAAAAATATGGTTTAAAATTGGGTATAATGATAGAAATAAAGGAAGGTGGATTTCATGGGATTCTATGAAGATGAATTTTATGAGGGTAGGTCAAGCCGAAAGCAAAGGGGGTTTTTAACCCCTCTTATCTCTGCAATTATTGGCGGCCTCATTGTTCTGATGTTGATGCCAAGTCTAGTTAATTTGGGAATTATTAAATTAATGCCGAAAACAGAAACAGGCCAACCAAGTGGTATATTACAACCTAGTCAACCAGGGGAAACCAAACAAATAACTGTAAACGTAACTTCCGCTATTCAACAAGCAGCACAAAAGGCAAGACCGGCAGTCGTTGGTGTAGTTAACTTACAGAAACAAATCAATTTTTGGAATCAATCAACAAAGAATGTAGAAGCAGGAGTAGGGTCAGGTGTTGTTTTTCAAAAGCAAAACGGGAAAGCATATATCATTACAAACTATCATGTAATCGAAGGAGCAACAGGTGTTGAAGTCGCTTTAGCTGATGGCAAAAGAGTAAAGGCAGAAATATTAGGCGCAGATTCATTAACAGATCTTGCAGTGCTAGCGATCGATGATCAATATGTAGATGTTGTTGCCACTTTAGGTAATTCCACGACATTAAAACCTGGTGAGCCAGCCATTGCGATTGGAAATCCATTGGGGCTTGAGTTTTCCCAAACCGTTACAGTAGGAGTAATTAGTTCACCCCTTCGTATCATTGAAAAAGATCTCGATGGAGATGGACAATCGGATTGGGAGACAGAAGTCATTCAAACAGATGCTGCGATTAACCTAGGAAATAGTGGCGGGGCACTTTTAAATATTGATGGCGATGTGATTGGAATTAATAGTTCAAAGATTGCTGAAAGTGGTGTAGAAGGTCTAGGTTTTGCAATACCGATTAGTGATGCAAAACCGATTATTGATGATTTGTTAAAATATGGGAAAGTTAAGCGGCCCTATATGGGAATTACACCAATCGATCTGCAAATGGTCTCACAATCAGATCGAATCAATGTCTTAAAACTTCCATCTTCGATTGAAGAAGGGGTAGTCATTTATGATATTAAATCAACAGGACCTGCCGCTTTGGCTGGATTACGGCGACTTGACGTGATCGTGAAGTTGGATGATCAAACGATCAGGAACTCCTCAGATTTACGCAAATATCTTTATAAGAAAAAACGTGTGGGCGATCGTATGAAGATCACCTTCTATCGTGATGGTAAAGTCCAAACGATTGAGATGACACTAGCTGATTTTCCAATTAACCAATAAACAAAAAATTAATGGATAAAGAATAAAGCAGAGGACATCGAGCCTCTGCTTTTGTTTCCACATCATAATAATATTAATGTGAATTATAAGAGGAGTGTTTCATTCATGCATATCACCATTATAGGTGTTGGAAAGTTAAAAGAGAAATATTTACTTCAAGGAATCGAAGAATACAAGAAACGCCTTTCCGCCTATGCCAAAGTCCAACTCATCGAAGTTCCCGACGAAAAAGCCCCAGAGAATCTAAGCGAAGCCGAAATGGAACAAGTGAAAAGAAAAGAAGGGGAAAGAATTCTAACTCAGATAAAGCAAGACGATTACGTCATTGCATTAGCAATCGAGGGTAAGATGTGGAGTTCAGAGGATTTAGCAAAAGAGATGGACAACCTAGCTACCTATGGAAAAAGTAATGTGGCCTTTGTTATTGGTGGTTCATTGGGATTGTCAAAGGAAGTCTATGCTAGGGCAAATGAGTTATTATCCTTCTCAAAGATGACTTTTCCTCATCAGTTGATGAGATTAATTTTATTAGAGCAAGTCTATCGAGCGTTTAAGATTATGAAGGGTGAACCGTATCATAAGTAAATGAGGTTTTTGTAATTAATTTAACCCTTAATAAAAAATGACAGAATGTCAATTTTTAAATTGACGATCTGTCATTTTTTTGTATAATTAAAATTACAGAAAAAAAACAGGAGAGGTTATCAAATGAAAATTAGACCTTATTATAGTATGGAATCATCTGAATGGCTTGAAGGTGAGCCTAGTCTAAATAAGAAGAAAAATGTTAGTAGAGAAGAAATAAGAAAGTGGATATTAAATGAACTTATCGAAAGTTACTATTATCCAAGAGAATGGGTTGGCAAAAGAATAAAATTAGTAGAAACCGAGGAATTCTTCGGATTAACAGTGTTAACAAAAGTTAATTATCCTTTTCTAATTGTTTCAATCGCCGAACCAGGTTGTTTTGAAAAAGCAGAGAAAGCATTATCAGTTTTTTTCGATAAATATCCACTTGCTGGGTTAGGTATTGTTTCAGATGGTTCGGTAGATGGAACTAAAGCTGTTAGAAAAAATTTTAGCTCCCAACAAATAGAATATATAGTGGACATTGAAAGTTATCAATTACCAAATAAAGCGAATTTTATATATAGATATGAAGAATTTCCGAGAGATACTAAATCTAGAAACATACAATCATTATTATCCGAAAAAGTTGAAAATGTATTCTTTGAAGCACATAGTCATCTAAGGGATATTGATGGACTTCATGCAGATGAGGCTTTAGATGAACTATGTAAAATAATATACTGTAAGCTTTACGATGAAAATGAGACATTGGTAGACCATCTTCCTAAAATGCAACGTGCTATTTACGGTAGCACCGAGGAGTTAGCTGTTAACATCAGGATGATGTACCAGCAGGCAAACGAAAAAGTAGTTGTAAAACATAAAACTCAAAATCTGCATATGGGTGTTTTTAATACAGATATTAAATTATCATCTGCTGCTTTAGCCAAAGTAGTAGAAGTACTTCAACATTATAATCTAACTCACTCAAATATTGATGTTAAAGGTAGAGCTTTTCAAAAGGTAATAAATCCAGCAATTAGGGCTGGTATGGGGCAATATTTTACACCTTTAGTTATTGTTGAATTAATGGTTCAAATAGCAAGACCATCTATAAATGATTTTGTTCTTGACCCATTTTGTGGCTCGGGACACTTTCTTTCTAAGACATTTGAATATGTTAGAAATACATTAAATATAGATAATGAGAAAGATTTAGAAGAAATCATGAAAGAGTTTGCCTCTAAAAATCTTCATGGGATTGAAAAAAGTGACCGAATGGTGAGGATTGCCATGACAGATATGATGCTCCATGGTGATGGTAGTACTCATATTAGATGTTCTGATTCGCTTCTGGATTTTAGGAACTATACAGATTTAAAACCTGAGTTATATGACCTAATTTTAACAAATCCGCCCTTCGGTTCTTTACTTGGAGTAGAAGCTTTTATGCAGCTCGGAAGTTTCGTTTTAACCGAAGGATATAAAACTGTTCCTCTCGAAGTTCTTGGTCTTGAGAGATGCATGCAGTTCCTTCGTCCCGGAGGAAAGTTAGGAATTGTATTACCAGATGGTCTACTAGCAAACAAACGCACACAGTATGTAAGAGAGTGGATAGAAGAACATGCAAAGATAAGAGCAATTATTAGTTTACCATTAGAGACATTTGCTCCTTTTGGAGCAAATATAAAAACAAGTATAATCTTTCTTCGTAAATGGGATATTGGTGAAATTAAAGAAGAGAACTATAATATATTTTTAGCCCAAATTGACAATATTGGTTATGATGCTACTGGACATCTGAAAAGTGGTAGCGAAATAGATGAAGTGCGAGAAGCTGTTTTAGAATTTCTAGATAAAGAAGGATGGTAGAATAAATGTGGACTAAAACAATTAGTTTTACAGAATTAAAAAAATATGGAAGATGGAAAGTAGAGCTTTTTACAACATCTGAAGAAAAGATGCTATCTGCATTTGAGATGGTTAAAATTGGTTTGTTGGTAAGAGAAAGAAAAGAAAATATTAAACCTTATGATTTTCCCGATGAGAACTTTAACTATATAGGTTTAGAAAATGTAACTCCTCTAACCGGAGAATTAATTAACTTTAACCCAAAAAAAGGAAATGAGATTAAATCTACTTCAAGAGTTTTTTATAAAGGAGATATCCTATATGGAAGATTAAGACCTTATTTAAACAAAGTTTATCTCGCAATTGGTGAAGTAGAGAATGGTATTTGTTCCGGGGAATTTCACGTATTACAACCAGATTTTCAAAAAATAATGCCACATTATTTAAGAACTGTTTTATCTTCTAGTTACATTCAAAATTATGTTAAGTCTATGCAGACAGGCTCAGCTCTTCCACGATTAAGTATAAGAGATTTACTAGCGATTGAAATTCCTGTACCCCCTCTTGAGATTCAACAAGAGTTTGAAAACTATATAATAGAAAAAACAGAGAGGTTAAGAGAGCTAAGAAGAGAAATTAATGCTTTACCTAATATAATGATATCGAAAGTTGTACATTCACTAGAAACAGGTTCACTAGAATTATCTTAACATCAAAGGTTAATTAAATTATCGGTTTTTCTTATTTATACTAATAAAAGCAGCAATAGGACTTTACACTATATTAGTGTAAAGTCCTCAGCTTGTAGACAAAGTCCCTAACTAGTGGCCAAATCTACAGGTTTTTTTGTATAATAGGGATAGAATTCTTGGTTAACGGGGGAAATTTAGGA